>NZ_JBFLUG010000056.1:0-50492 GCF_041008525.1 Parafrankia sp. FMc2
TGACCGGCCGCTTCTTCTGCGAACCCACGACACAGTCCTGACCGGCAGAGGGACGGGAAGACCTGCCAGCCCAACCCTCTCACCCAGACACGAAACATGCCAGGACTAAGCGGCGACAGTCTACTAGGTTGGGCGAGTGGTCAGTGGGGGTGGGGCATGAGCAATGTGGAAGAGATACCGACCGAGATCCGGTGCCAGGCCGAGGAGTCCACCGGCCCGGGGGTGGAGATCATCACCCCGCACCGGGTGCCTCTCGGCGGCAGCCTGGAGGTGCGGCGCACCCTCCCCCGGCACACTCGTTCCATGATCGGCGCGTGGTGCTTCGCCGACCACTACGGCCCGCACGACGTCTCCGCCGGTGGCGGTGGGATGAACGTCCCGCCGCACCCGCACACCGGGCTGCAGACGGTGAGCTGGCTGTTCGAGGGGGTGGTCGAGCACCGCGACAGCCTGGGCACGCACGCGCTGGTCCGGCCCGGCGAGCTGAACCTGATGACCGGCGGCCACGGCATCTGCCACTCCGAGGTGTCCGCGCCGGGCACGGCTGTCCTGCACGGGGTGCAGCTCTGGGTGGCGCTGCCCGACGCGCACCGCGACACCCCGGCGAACTTCGAGCACCACACCCCGTCGCTCGTCGAGATCGACGGTGCGGCGGTCCGGGTGCTCCTCGGCGAGCTGGCCGGCGAGCGGTCCCCGGTCCCGACGTTCAGCCCGCTGCTCGGCGCGGAGCTCGTCCTGCCGCCGGGCGCACGCCTGCGCCTGCCGGTCGATCCGGGCCACGAGCACGGCGTCCTCGTCGACAGCGGGATCCTCGAGCTCGCCGGGCGACCGGTCGCGCGCGGTGAGCTGGGGTTCGTCGCGGCCGGCCCCACGGGCCTGGAGCTGGCGAACCCCACCGGCACGGACGTCCGCGTGGTGCTGCTCGGCGGTGCCCCCTTCACCGAGGACATCGTGATGTGGTGGAACTTCATCGGCCGCAGCCACGACGAGATCGCCGCGTTCCGCGAGGAGTGGCAGCGCCAGTCGGAACGGTTCGGCCGGGTGGAGGGGTACAGCGGCGGCCCCGCCTGGCTGCCGGCGCCACCGCTGCCCGGGACGAGGATCAGGCCCCGCTCAAGGCCCTGACCGCGCCGGCGAGCGCACTCCCGGTACCAGTCCCGGCCTCGGCCCACGACCATGGCCGAACGGATGCGCGGTCCATACCGGACGGGGAAGACTGAAGGCGGACACAGGTGGTGGGTGACACACGTCGCCCGCCAGGAGAGGAGGACCGGTGAAGCGGCGTCTCAGCTGCCCGTGCGGTGAGTTCATCGTGGGTGAGGACGAGGACGATCTCGTGGAGAAGACCCAGGCCCACCTGGCCGAGAAGCACCCGGGGCACGACTACACCCGGGACCAGATCCTGTTCCTCGCGTACTGAGGTTCCGGCGCCACGGACGCCGAGGTCCACCCGCGCGTTGCCGGCGGACCTCGGCGGCCCGCCCGCAGCCCGGGACCGCATCGTGACTGGCGCCGTCGTCACCGGTTTCCGTCTCCCGGCAGTTCGCTGCCAACTGCGGTGATCCCCCGCACGGATACGCGGCCGCGGTGTAGAAATGCGCGGTCCAGTCGGGATGGTCCCGATGTGTGGGTGCCGCGGGAATGCCGGCGGACACGCGGCACCTGGATGTCGGAGAAGCGGGAATCGGGGCATGCCGGAGTCGTCCGCGCTTGACGTCCTTGTCGGACTCGCGCTCATCTTCGCCGCGTTCAGCCTTGCCGTGTCGCGCATCAACGAGACGGTGCTGGCCTTGTTCCACTACCGGGGCAACCGCCTCGAAGCCGAGCTCCGCGTGCTGCTGGGCTCCCCCCGTCCGGGTCAGGCCACGGACCACCCGGACGTCACCGCCGAGCTTCTCGACGGCCCGCTGCGGGTCATGCGGACCACCGGCCGCCAGAGCACTCCGGCGCCCGTCGCCGACGATCCGCCCGTGGGCGGGGCACTGGCCTCGATGCATCGCGCCCGCCGGCTACGGCTGCCGTCCTACCTGCCGTCCACGACGTTCGCGCAGGCGCTGCTCGACCGCGTGGACCCGCCGGCCCGGGTGATGCTGCACCAGCTGCGCCCGGACACGCTGCCCGACGACGTCCCGGCCGACCTCCGCGCGGCCTACCGGCACGCCTACGAGACAGCCCGGCGCGGCCTGGACGTACGCGCCGCCGAGGCGCTCTACGAGGCGATGCCGGCGGACCACCCGACGGGGCGGGTGGTGGCCGCCGCTCTTGTCTCCGCCGTCGGGTCCGGCCCGGTGGCCACCCTGGAGGAGGGCCTGGCGGCGTTGCCGTCCTCCCCCGCGCGGACCGCTCTCACCGCGGCGATCGTCCAGGCGGACGGTGACCGCGAGAAGATCGTCGCCGAGCTGGCCCGCTGGTACGACGACGCCATGGACCGCCTCTCCGGCTGGTACAAGCGGCGGATCAGCGCCTTCCTGCTCGGCTACGCGATCGCGCTGTCGCTGGTGTTCAACCTGGACGCGGTCTCCATCACCCGGGCCCTGTGGCAGGACGGCACCGTGCGCGAGGCCGCGGTGGCCGCCGCCGTGTCCGAGGTGACCGAGATGGCCGCGACCGGAGCCGGGGAGCCTGGTGCCGCCGCGGGTTCCGGGCAGGCGCCGGCCGGGGAGCAGGGGGCCGGCGCCGCGACCGAGCGGACGATCAAGGCGGTGCGGGACGCTTCCGGGCTGTCCATCCCGGTCGGCTGGGTCCAGGCGGACGACGGGCGCGACGACCCGCGGGAGGTTCCGACCTCCGCCAGCGGATGGCTGTTGAAGATCGCCGGTATCGCGATCGCCTGTTTCGCGCTGACGGCGGGCGCACCGTTCTGGTTCGACCTGCTGGGACGGCTGGTGAACATGCGTTCCACCGGCCCCCGGCCCCGCTCCGCGAACGCCTGATTCCGTCGACCATCCGATGCGGTCGACCACCTGATTCCGTCGACGGCTGGACGGGCCGTCGCCCGCTTTCCCCTGACACCTCCCGGAAAACCCGCCGGCGGCTTCCGGCCATTGCCACCGCGGCCGATACCCGTGTCAGATATCGGACCGGCGAGGACGTTCTCTCCGAGCGCCGGCGGAAGGGGTCCCGCGCGATAGTCAGAACCGGGACGAATCGACCGGCAGGCAAAGGAGACCCCATGCGCCCGGCAACCGACCGACCGCTGCAGCGACGGGCCCGCGCGGTCCTGCCTCGCCGGCAGGTACGGCCTCGCCCGCGGAGCGGTTCCGCGCCGACCCGCCGCCCGTTGCTGCTCCCGTCGCTGCTCCCGGTGCCGCTGCTGGTGCTCCTGCCGCTGCTGGTGTTCCTGACCGCGTGCAACAACAGCTCGTCCACCCGGAACTCGACGACCCGCGGCAAGGCGACCGTCCGCGCCGACGGGCCGGACGCCGGGCCGGGTTCCGCGAACACCACTGGCAGCCGGCCGAGCAGCGGTGGGCCGTCCGGATCGCCGACGCGGTGCGTGACGGCGGACCTGACCGCCTCCGTTCCGGACACGCCGGAGACGGGCACGGCACAGCGGCACGCGCGGGTGATCTTCACGAACCGCTCGGCGCGGCAGTGCACCCTCTACGGCTTCCCCGGCACACAGCTGCGGACGTCCGGCGGTGAGGTCTGGGATCTGGTGCGCTCCACGCAGGTCCCCGCGACCCGGATCGTGCTGGCGCCCGGAGCGGCGGCACACGCGACGCTGAGCTATCTGCCGTTGGATCCCGCGCAGCGCGACGCGGTCGCCTTCGCCCCGGCGACCCTGGTACTCATCCCACCCGACGAGCGGACGTCCCTACAGGTGCCGTGGACCCGCGGCCCGCTGCTGCGCCAGGACGGCGCCACCCGCCCGGGGACGTACATCTCGGCACTGCAACCCGGCGCCTGACGAGCCCGCGGTCTGACGAGCCCGGCGCCTCACGCTTCGAGCGAATGGCCGCCTCCCTACGTTCGCGCGGGTCGGGACGTATGCGCATGCTCCGGGCGGCGGGCGGGCGCGAGCTCTGATCATTACGGTGCCAACCCCGCCATCGGGGCAGACTGGCCGTGTGGGGCTGACAGAACTCCGCGCGGACGGCGCGGAACAGCAGGCCAGCGGATGACTCCGGGCCGTGATCCACCGGCGGCGCCGGAGGCGGAGGTGGCAGCGCCGCTGCCGGATGCGCCTCCGGAGGTGCTCGCCGAGACCGAGCTGACCCGGGTCACCCGGGTGCTGCGGCCGGGCGGGCCGGTGATCAGGAAGGAGGCGCTGGGCCGGGGCGCGGAGGTGCGGCTGCGGCACGAGCGGGAGATCCTGCGCCGCCTCGTCGGTGCCGAGGGGGTCGTCCAGCTCGCCGCCGGGGCGGAGGCGTTCCCGGGATCCATGCTTCTGGTCGACATCGGCGGCACGGCGCTCTCCCGGCGGGCCACGCCGCTCACACCGGAGCTGCTGGTCACGATCGCCGAGGCGCTGGCCCGGGCGGTGGCGGGTGTGCACGACCGCGGTGTCGTCCACCGGGACATCTGCCCGTCCAACATCGTGGTGAGCACGGACGGCTGTCGTCTGTGCCTGATCGACTTCGCGCTCGCGACCACGCACTCGTCGGTCCGGCCCGAGTTCACCCACCACAACGCGATCGTCGGGACGGTGCCGTACCTGGCGCCGGAGCAGACCGGCCGGACCAGCCGCCCGTCCGACCACCGGGCCGATCTGTACGCCGTCGGCGCGACCCTCTACGAGCTGGCGACGGGCACGCCCCCGTTCGGCGTCCAGGAGCCGCTGCGCATCATCCACGATCATCTCGCCCGGGTGCCGGTGCCGGTGGCGCGACGGAATCCGGCGGTGCCGCCGGAGCTTTCGGCCATCATCGCGCACCTGCTGGAGAAGGAACCCGACGATCGTTACCAGAGCGCCGGCGGGCTGCTGCACGACCTCGCGCTGCTGCGCAGCGGAACCCCGCCGGAGGAGCCCGGCAGCGGCGATCTGCGGACCCGCCCGCTGGTGTCCACGCTGCTGTTCGGCCGTGAGCCGGAGATCGACGCGCTGAGCACCGCGTTCACCGAGGCCACAACGGGGCACACCCGCGGGGTGCTGGTCAGCGGCCCGCCAGGAGTCGGCAAGACGTCTTTGGTGGACGAGCTGCGGCTGATCACAGCGGGCCACGACGGCTGGTTCGTGACCGGGAAGTTCGACCAGTACCGCCGGGACCAGGCGCATGACGGCCTACGCCAGGCGCTGCGAGCTCTCGGCCGGCTGCTGCTCGCCGAGCCGGAGGACCGTCTCGGCGAGCTGCGTGGCCGGCTGCGCCGGGTGCTGGGTGCGAACGCCGGCCTCGCCGCCGCCGCCGTCCCCGAGCTGGCGCTGGTGCTCGACGTGCCACCGGAACCGGGTGATCTGATGTCGGCCCGGGCCCGGGCCACCCACGCCGCGGTCGAGGGCCTGCGTGCGGTCGCCTCGCCGAAGCGGCCCGTGGTCTGTTTCGTGGACGACATCCAGTGGGCCGCCCGGACACCGCTGGAACCGCTCGACCAGATCTTCACCGGCGCGGCGGAGATCGACGGGCTGCTGCTGGTCAGTGCCTTCCGGAACGGCGTGCTCGACCCCGCCACCCCCCTCGCCGAGGTGCTCGGCCGATGGCTGCGCGATCCGGCGGCGCCGCGGCACCTGCGGCTGGAGAACCTCGCGCCGTCGGCGCAGGCGATGATGGTGGCGGACGTCCTGCACCTTGCCCGCGGGCCGGCCGCGGACCTGGCGCGGACCATCGCACCGTTCACCCAGGGCAACCCGATGGACACCGTCGAGCTGCTCAACACGCTGCGGTACGAGGGTCTGCTGAGCCCGGCGCAGGACGGCTGGCGCTGGGACCGGCAGGTGGTGCGCCGCCGGCTCGACCGCGACGTGCTCCCCGCGATGCTGGCGGCTCCGGTCAGGGCGTTACCCGGCCCGGCCGCGGAGCTGCTGGCGGCACTCGCCTGCTTTGCCGGCCAGGTGGATCTCGACCTCCTGACCGCGGCGATGGCGCTGCCCGCGGACGAGGTCGAGCGGCGTCTGGCCCCGGCACTCGATGCGGGTTTGTTGGTCATCGCGTCCGCGTCTGCGTCCGTCGGCCGGCACGAGGTGCGCTTCGTGCATGACCGCACGCGGGAGAGCGTCCTCGCGGCCCTCACCGCGCGGCCGCGGCGGACGGCACGGCTGCGGCTGCGGCTGGCCCGCGCCCTGGCCGACCATCCGGAGTACTGCTCCGCCGCGGCCGAGCAGTACCTGGCGGTCATCGACGTCGGCGCCTCGGGCGGCCTGAACGTCGCGGACGGTTCGCAGGCCGTCCCGGAGGACGTTGCCAGTGTCGGCGCTCTGGCGGACGACGAGCGGCCGCGGGTGGCCTCGCTGCTGCGGCGGGCCGCCGACGAGGCCCGGACCGTCGGCAGTCATGCGCAGGTCGAGCGCCTCCTGACCGCCGCGGCGACGCTCGTCGATCCGGCGGACGTCGACGAGCTGCTCGCCGTGCACACGGAGCGGCACGCCGCCCTGCACAACCTGGGCCGGCTGGACGAGGCGGATGCCGCCTACCGGACCATCACCCGGCTGTGCGCCGACCCGGTGCGGCGGACCGCGGCCACCGGGGCGCAGATCAGCAGTCTCACCTTCCGCGGCCGCGCCACCGAGGCGATCCAGCTGGGCATCGACCAGATCCAGCGGCTGGGCCTGTGCGTCCCCGAGCACGGGGACCTGGCCGCGGAGATCGACCGCGGGCTGGACCGGCTCGACCGGTGGATCAACGACACCAGCGACGCGGACGACGTGCGCCGGCCCGAGCTGACCGACCAGCGCCAGCTGAGCATCGCCACGATCATCTACCGGCTGATGCCCGCCATCTTCCTGCACGACCAGATGATGAGCGCCTGGTTCACGGTGATGACGCTGGAGATCTGGGCCTGGTCCGGCCCGTCCGAGGTCCTGCTCGGCCCGGCGAGCCACGCGGCGTTCGTGACGACCACCCGCCGCGGCGACCGGCGGGCCGGCCATCAGCTCGTGCGGCGGCTGCTCGCCGTCGGGCACGCCCGGGGCTACGAGCCAGCTGTGTGGCAGGCCCTGCTCGTCTACACGGCGAGCTCCGGCCACTGGTTCGAGCCGTTGGAGGAGAACCTGGCCGGCGCGCGGCGTGCGCTGGCGGGGCTGCTGGAGGTCGGCGACTACCAGTCGGCCTGCTGGGCCCATCACGTCGTGCTGTTCAACCTGCTCGACTCCGCGCCGTCGCTGGATGTCGTCCTCGCCGAGGCCGAGGCAGCCGTGGAGCTGACCGTCCGCACCGGTAACCAGCATGCGGAGGAGCTGCTGCTCACCTACCACCACCTGCTGAGGGTGCTGCGCGGCGAGGCGGAGGACACCGCTGCCGACGAGGCGGCCGACCTGTCGCTGCTGGCGGGCAACTCCAGCGCGCTGGCGCACTTCCACCTCACCAGGGCGTTCACCGCCGCCATCTTCGACCGGCCGGACGACCTGAACAGGCACCTCATCGCGCTGGAACCGCTGTGGCCCCCGATGGAGGCGACCTACCCGACGCTGACGGCGGTCCTGCTGCGGATGCTGTCGTCCGCCTGGCGGATCCGTTCCGGGCAGACGGAGCCGTGCTGCGCCGAGCTGGCGGCGCTGGACGAGACGATCGCGTGGCTGGCCGCGCGCACCGCGGACGCGCCGCAGAACGTCCTGCACCTGCTGAGCCTGGCGCAGGCGGAGCGGGCCTGGGCGGTCGGCGACTTCCAGCAGGCCGCCTACCTGTTCGACACCGCCCAACGGGAGGCCGTCTCGCGGGAACGGCCGTGGCACCTGGCGCTGATCCTGGAGGAGACGGCCCGCTTCTACCTGGCCCACGGGATGGAGGAGGCCGGCCGCCTGCTCCTCACCGCGAGCCGGCGGGTCTACGCGGCCTGGGGCGCTACCGCGAAGGTCAACCTGCTCGACTGGGGCAGTCCGACGCTGCGGTCGACGCCCAGCGTCGAGGAGTCGTTCGTCCAGGGACTCACGGACCGGTCCACCCGCCGGTCGGTGCTCACCTCGGGCGCGATCGACCTGCGGGGCATCGTGGCCGCTTCCCGCGCCCTGAGCTCCGAGACGAGCGTGATCGGGCTGCAGACCCGGGTGGTGGCGATCCTGTCGGAGATGACGGGCGCCACCGACGTCCACCTGCTGCTGCGCGACGAGGAGCACGGGGCCTGGACGGTGTCGACCGGCACCGGGGACGGCATCCCGCTACGGGAGGCGGGACAACGGCGTCTGCTGCCACCCTCGGTCGTCTGGTACGCCGAGCGCACCCGGGAGCCGGTCGTCGTCGCCAACGCCGCCGCCGACGAGCGGTTCCGCAGCGACCCGTGCTTCCACGGGCTGGACCGCTGCTCGCTGCTCGCCATCCCGATCACAACCCGCGGGCGGCTCCGGGCGATGCTCATGCTGGAGAACCGGATGATCCGCCACGCCTTCTCGGCCGACCGCCTCGAAGGAATCATGGCAGTGGCCGGGCAGCTGGCGGTCTCCCTCGACAACGCCCTGATGTACGCCTCGCTGGAACGCAAGGTCGCCAAGCGGACCCGCCAGCTCGCGGCGGCGAACCGGCAGCTGCGCCGGCTTTCCGTGACCGACCCGCTGACCGGGCTGGCGAACCGGCGGCGCCTGGACGAGATTTTCGAGGCCGCATGGCGCCATGCGCGGCGGCAGCCGGCCCCGATCGCTCTCATGATGATCGACATCGACCATTTCAAGCTTTACAACGACCATTTCGGGCACATCGCGGGTGACAGGTGTCTCCAGCGGGTCGCCGGAGCCCTCAGCCGGAACCTGGCCGACCGGATGGTCGCCGCCCGGTTCGGCGGCGAGGAGTTCACCGTGGTGCTGCCGGGCACCGACGCGGCGGCCGCCGCGCGGCTCGCCCGTCACCTGCGTGCGATCGTCGAGGAACTGGACGAGGCGCACCCGCGCGCCGCCAGCGGTGTCGTCACGGTGAGCATCGGGGTCACGGCGATCGTTCCCGGACCCGACGACACCCTCGCCGACTTCATGACGTGCGCCGATGTCGCGCTGTACCGGGCGAAGCGCAGTGGACGCAACCGGGTGGAGGTGGTCCTCGAGCAGCACGGACCGGGGTGAGCCCCGCACCCGCGAAATGTGGTCTACCGCCCGGATGGGTCACGCCGGCGAGTCCGGCCCCGGCCCCCGCGTAGGCTCCAGAAGCCAGGCACCCAGAGTGACCGATGCCTCACCGTCGACAAACTGCCCCGCAGTCGCCGAGCGGCACACGGAGGAGGGCAACGATGACCGTTCCCGAACGTCCGGACGTACCGCTGACATCGAACAGACCGCCGGCACCCGGCCATCGACCGGTACCCGGCAGACCGGCGCCCGGCAGGCAGCCGGCACCTGGAAGGCAGCCTGTGTCGGACAAGCGGTCGGTCTCGGACACCCGGCTGCCCTCCGACACGCGCCCGAAGCCCGACCGGATGTCGGTCGCCGAGAAACGGCGGGCGGCGGACGGCTGGCGCGCCGCGGAGATCATGACCGCAGCGGAACGCCGGCTGCGCACCGCCGGGCCCCGGCTGGCCCACGGGCCGCGGCGCCCGGCCGACTTCGAGGAGTTCTACCAGGTCACACCGCCCTGGGACATCGGACGTCCACAGCCTGCGTTCCTGGCGCTGGCTGACGCCGGCGTGCTGCGCGGGCGGGTGCTGGACCTCGGCTGCGGCACCGGCGAGCACGCCCTGCTGGCCGCCGGCCGCGGCCTGGACGCCGCCGGTGTCGACACCTCGGCCGTGGCGATCGGGCGTGCCCAGGCCAAGGCCGCGGAGCGCGGGCTCGCGGCCCGGTTCCGCGTCTGGGACGCGCTGGACCTGCCGGCCCTGGGCGAGAACTTCGACACTGTGCTCGACTGTGGCCTCTTCCACGTCCTGACCGACGACGACCGGGCCGCGCTCGTGCTGGCCCTGGGCGCGGTGGTCCCCGCCGGCGGCCGCTACTTCATGCTCTGCTTCAGCGACAGCGTCCCGGGCGATCTCGGCCCGCGCCGGATCAGCCAGGCCGAGATCAGGAGCAGTTTCGCGGACGGCTGGCAGGTCGACGCGATCGAGCCGGCCACCCTGGCCGTCACCATCGACCCCGCCGGCATTCCCGCCTGGCTGGCCTCGCTCACCCGGCGGTAGGCGCCACGGCCGGCCGGCCCGCCCAGCGGCGGCGCGCCAGCACCAGCGCGCCGACCGCCGCGGCCAGCGCGACGGCGCCCAGCGCCCGGCCCGTCGCGTACTCCGCGTGGCGGGTCGAGCCGCCGTCGCCGGCTGCCGTGAGGAACACCGTCCCCACCACCGCCACACCGACGACCTGGCCGAGCTGCATCAGGGTGAGCAGCAGCCCGCTGGCGTCGGCCGCATCCTCGACGGGCACGTGCTCCAGTGTCACCGACATGATGATCGACATCACGCCCAGCCCGAGGCCGATCAGCGCCGTCAGCGCCTCGTACCGCACTCCCCCACCGGCCAGCGGGCCGATGAAGAGATAGGACACCGCCGCAAGGATGAAGCCGGCGGGGATCAGGCAGACCTGCCAGCGGGACGGAACCCGCTGCCAGTTCAGGCCGACGAACGCGAAGGCCACGACACAGGGCACGAACGCCAGGCCCGACATCAGCGGGCTCAGCCCGAGGTCGCCCTGCAGGTGCAGTGTGGTGGTGAACAGGAACCCGGCCCAGGTCGCCGGGGCCAGCAGGAGGATCGCGGCGGCCGGGCGCAGCCCGGGAGCGGCCAGCACCCGCCCCGAGATCAGCGGGCGCCGGCCCCGCGCGGCCAGCCGCCCCTCCACGTACACGAAGAGCCCGAACACCGCGACCCCGGCGGCGAGAGACGCCCACGTCCAGGCCGGCCAGCCCAGCTCGTGCCCCAGGACCAGCGGCATCACGACCAGCAGGACGGACGCGGCGAGCAGGACCAGCCCCGGCAGGTCGAGATCCACCCCGCGCCGCGCCTCGTCGGCCGGCATCACCCGGGCGCCGACGGCCAGCAGCACCGCGCCGATCGGGACGTTCACCAGGAAGACCGTCCGCCAGCCGGCACCGAACAGGTCGGCGCTGACCAGCAGCCCACCCGCGACCTGGCCGACGACCACGCCACCGGCGATCACCGCGGAGAAGTAGCCGAGCGCGCGCAGCCGAGCCGCCCCGGCGAAGTTCCGCTGGATCACACTCATGACCTGGGGGGTCATCAGCGCGGCGAAGGCGCCCTGGAGGAACCGGAAGATGATCAGGGTGGTCGGCCCGACCGCGAGGCCGCAGGCCAGCGAGGCGAGGGTGAAGCCGGCCAGGCCCAGCAGGAACGCCCGCCGGTGGCTCAGCACAGCACCGAGGCGCGCCCCGGTGATCAGCAGGACCGAATAGGCAAGGGTGTAGCCCGCGACCACCAGCTGCAGGCCGGCCCCGGAGACGTCCAGGTCCGAACGCAGAGTCGGCAGCGCCACGTTCACGATGCTGACGTCCAGAATCGCCATGAACTGGCCGAGGAGCACGACCGCCAGCAGGGCCCCACCGGCCGGCCGGTGGGGGGTGGGCGACCTCCGCGGCCAGGGCTGTCCGGCGGGTACGGCGGGTACGGCGGATCTCGCGGGTTCCGCTGCCGCGGGGGTCCGTAGTGCATCAACCATGACCAGCAGCTTCCAGGCGCGGGAACACTGGTAACGAGAGCCCGCTGATACTGGTAGTGGCACCACCTGGCACACCGCGCCCGGGGCGGACACTCTGAAGGGTTGACGTCCTCCCCCGCGTGAACGCGGGGGATTCCAACTCCTACACACCCACCAGGGGAGGTGCGGAATGTTGAGGTTCGCGGTTCACGGGAAGCCCTACCGGGCCGCCTCCCCGCGCGTTCATCGTGCGTCCCACGGCGATGTTGCGTGCGGCGTTGGTGTCGGCGTTGCTCTCGAAGCCGCAGGCGACGCACCGGAACCGCGCTTGGCTCTCGCGCGAACCGGCGGCCGTGTGCCCGCAGGCGGAGCACCGCTGACTCGTGTAGGCGGCCGGGACCTTTTCCACCCGGCCGGGTGCCTTGTGTTCCAGCCGTTGAACCAGCAGTCTCCAGCCGTTGGCCAGGATCTCCCGGTTGAGTCCCGCCTTCTGGCGGACGTTGCGACCCGGCGCTTCGACCGTGCCCTTGGCCGACCGGGTCAGGTTCTGCACCCGCAGATCCTCGATGCGGATCACGTCGAACCTGCGGGCAAGATCGGCGCTGGTCTTCTCGGCCCAGTCCTTGCGCCGGTCGGTAGCGCGGGCCTTCAGCCGGGCGATCTGCTCCTTGAGGGCGGCCCGTCGGTTGCCGCCGCGCTTCGCCTTGGCGAGCCGGCGTTCCCGCCGGCGCAGCCGTTCGGCTTCCTGGGGCCGCAGACCGGGGCAGTGCAGCAGTTCGCCCGTCGACAGCGCCACCGAGACGGCCACGCCCCGGTCGACGCCGACGACCTTCCCGGTGCCGGGCGGCGGGATCTCCGTCGGGATCGCGGCGAACGCGACGTGCCAGCGTCCGGCGCGGTCGCGGGTCACGCGGAACGAACGGAAGTCGGGCACCGCCCGGGTGCGGCGGAAACGCACCCAGCCCACCTTGGGGATGCGGATCTGCGACCAGCGACGGTTGATCCGCCGTACGTCGGACGGTGTGACCGCGACGACCCGGAACCCATCGCCCTGGCCACGCCGTCGGAACGTCGGCCGCCGGTGCGTGCCCCGGAAGAAGTTGTTCATCGCCGTGGCGAAGTCCTTCAGCGCCTGCTGCTGGACGATCACGCTGCCGGCCGCGAGCCAGTCGAGCTGCCGCCGCGCCTCGGTCAGTTGCCGGTTCTGCTCGGCGAACCCCGGGGCTGGCCCCTTCCACGCCCGGTAGTGCGACTGCTGCTCGACCGCGAGGTTCCAGACGTACCGGGCATGCCCGCAGTGCGTCAGGAGGGAATCCTCCCGCGCCGCGTCGGGGTAGAACCGGTACCGGGCCATGGCCCCATTCTCACCCCACAATGGGGTCGTGAAGCAGGTGAAGCTCCGCCTCCCCGATGACCTTCACGCCCGCCTCGTCGAGGCGGCCCAGCGAGAGGACCGCTCCCTCAATGGCCAGATCGTTCACCTGCTACGCCGCTCGTTGGACGCCGGTTCGCCTGGCGGCGAATCGGCTTCTCCTGCCCCGCTCCGCGGGAGGCCGGATTCCTCCCCGGCCTGAAGGCCGGGGCATCCTCCGGGATTTCCGGTGACGACGATCGTAGGCGTGCCCGGACCGCGGAGGGAGCAGCGGCGCCGCTCCGACCTGGCTCTCTTCCTGCGCAGCCGGCGCGCACGTATCTCCCCCGACGACGTCGGCATGCCGCCGGGGCTACGCCGCCGCACCCCCGGGCTGCGCCGCGAGGAGGTCGCCCAGCTCGCCGGCGTGGGCGTAACCTGGTACACCTGGCTCGAGCAGGGGCGACCCATCAACGCCAGCCCCCAGGTCCTCGATGCGGTAGCCCGGACACTGCGGCTGGCGCCCGCCGAACGCGAGCACCTCTACCGCCTGGCGGACACGCCGCTCCCGCCGCCCGCGTCCGACGAGGACCCCCAGGCGCTCCCCCAGGACATCCGCACCATTCTGGACAGTCTCGACCCGCTGCCGGCCGCTCTGGTCAACGCCCGCTCCGACCTGCTGAGCCACAACGCCACCTTCGCCGCGCTCGTCCCCTGCCTGGTCAGCGCGACCGCCCACGCGCGCAACTCGGCCTGGTTCTCCTTCACCGCTCCGCCGTCCTGCAACCCGGTCGTGCACAGCGACGAACTCGCCGCCGAGCACGTGGCCATCTTCCGGTACCGCTACAGCCAGCATCTGGGCGAGCCGGGCTGGCGGGAGTTCGTCCAGGACCTGTGCGCGGCCAGCCCCGACTTCGCCCGGCTGTGGGCCCGGCAGAACGTCTCCCAGCCGCGGCCGTGCAACAAGGTCTTCCGCTACGCCGGGATCGGCGACATCGCGACCCGCTCCACCAACCTCGAGCTGTCGACCCAGCCCGGAACGAGGATCATCATCTACACCCCGATCGACGACGCCAGCCGGGCCGGCATCGCCTGGATCCGCGAGCACCCCGAGGCCGCGAACCCCCCGCACGACCACCACTGACCTCGGGGCGGGCGGCGCAGGCGGCGTGGTCAGGCGGCCTCGTAGTTGAGGGCCGGCCCGAGCAGGAGGCCACCGTCGACGACGAACTCCGAGCCGGTGGCGAAGGACGCCTCCGCCGAGCTGATGAACAGCAGGAGCCGGGTGACATCCGCGGGCTCGCCCATGCGCGGGATGGCGAACGGCTCGGGCGAGTAGAAGTCCGAGATCGGCGCGTCGCTTCCGGCCGCCGGTTCCGTGATGAACGGGGTGGCGATGACGCCGGGGTGGATGGCGTTGACCCGGATGTTGTCGCGGCCCAGTTCCAGGGCGGCGGTCCTGGTCAGGCCACGCACCGCCCACTTGCTGGCGACGTACGGCGCATAGCACGCGGTACCGCCGAGCCCGGACGTGGAGCCGATGTTGACGATCACTCCGCCGCCACCACGGCGCAGTGACGGGACCGCGGCCCTGATTCCCAGGAAGGTGCCGGTGAGGTTGATGTCGATGATCCGTTCCCAGACCCGGCGGTCGGTGGCTTCGACCGGCGCGGCGGGGTTCTGCACACCGGCGTTGTTGACGAGGACCGACAAGGGGCCGAAGTACCGCTCGGTCGCCGCGATCACCTCTGCCCACGACGCCTCGTCCGTGACGTCGAGCCGGACCGACAGAACCCGCTCGCCGCGTTCACCTCGCCCACCGAGCTCGTCGGCGAGTTCTCGGCCGCGTTCTTCCGAGACACCGGCGATCACGACGTTCGCACCCTCCGCATGGTAGGCGCGGATGTGGCTGGAGCCCTGACCGCCGGCACCGCCGGTGACGAGCACGGTGCGGTTGTCGAATCGTCCCATCGGAATCTTCCTCCCAGGTAGGCGAGTCGAGCGACTCGCCTCACCTCGGAAGGTAGCCACCCCCAGAGAGACGAGTCAAGTGACTCACCTCGCATACAATGCCGCCATGACGACCGCACCCTCGGCCTACCATCGGCGCCTCGCCGAGCAGAAGAGGGCGGCAATCCTGGCGGCCGCCACCCGGTTGTTCCTCGATACCGGCTATGACGGCACCTCCCTGGCCAGGATCGCCGAAAGCGCCGAGGTGTCGAAGGCGACCCTCTTCAAGCAGTTCCCCACCAAGGCAGCACTGTTCGACGCGATCGTGACCGCGTCCTGGCAGACCGGCGACGACGATGCGGCCCGCCCTCCGGCCGGCGACCTGCACCGCGGTCTCACCGCGATCGGCCGACGCTACGTCGCCCTGCTCACCCGCCCCGGTATGGCCGACCTGTTCCGCATCGTGATCGCCGAGCTGCATCGTTTTCCCGAGCTTGGCGAGGCCCAGTTCACCCGCGGCAAGCTGCCCTACTTCGACTCCGTCCGGCGCTACCTGGAGGCTGAACGCGCGGCGGGGACCATCGTGGTCGACGACACCGAGCTGGCCACCACCCAGTTCCTCGGAATGATCTCCAACTTCGTGTTCTGGCCTCGGATGCTGCTTCCGCACTGGTCACCAGACGAGGCGGCCATCCTCCACGTCGTGGACGAGGCCGTCCTGATGATGGCGGCCCGGTACGCCGCGCCGCGCACCGACGGCGACTGACGGGGGTCGCCTGTTGCCGGGTCATGACGCGGCGAGGGCGGCAGCCTCCCGGCGCAGGGTCGCGCCGGTCGCGGCATCGAAGAAATGCAGCCGGTCGGCAGCGGCGTGGAGCCGCAGTCCGCCGCCGCCGGTCGCCGGGATCCGCGGATGCAGCGCCGCCGTGAACCGGCCGGCGCCGGCGCCGGCGGTGCCAGCGGAAGCGGCGGAAGCGGCGGGAGCCGCGGGAGCGATCGCGAGCTCTCCGTGGGCGAGGGTCTCGGTGCCGAGCCGCTCGACCAGGTCGACCTCGAGGTCGAGGATCAGCGCCGGTTCGGTCGGAGGCTCGGTCTGGACGTCGTGCGGCCGGACCCCGACGATCACCTCGGTGCCGGCCGACGGAGCGAGCGATGCCAGCACCGACGCGGGCAGCTCGAGGGTCTGGGCGCCGACCCGCAGGGTCGCAGCGTTCCCCGACAGGGTCAGGTGACCGGGGACGAGGTTCGTCGGCGGGCTGCCGATGAAGGTCGCGACGAAGACGTTCGCCGGCCGGCTGAACAGCTCGTCCGGGGTGCCGAGCTGCTGCAGGCGCCCGTCGTGCAGCACCGCGATGCGGTCGGCCATCGTCATCGCCTCGGTCTGGTCGTGCGTGACGTAGAGCGTCGTCGTGCCCAGGGTGCGCTGCAGGCGGGCTATCTCCGCGCGGACCCGCACACGCAGCTTGGCGTCGAGGTTCGACAGCGGCTCGTCCATCAGGAACGCGCGCGGCTGGCGGACGATGGCGCGGCCCATCGCGACCCGCTGGCGCTGCCCGCCGGACAGTGCCTTCGGCCGCCGGTCGAGCATCTCGGTGAGGCCGAGGATCTCGGCGGCGGTGGCGACCCGGCGGTCGCGTTCGGCCCGGTCGACGCGGGCCAGCCGCAGGCCGAACTCCATGTTCCGGCGCACGGTCATGTGCGGGTAGAGGGCGTAGTTCTGGAAGACCATCGCAAGATCACGGTCCGCCGGGGGGACACCGGTGACGTCCCGGCCGCCGACCAGGACCCGGCCGGCGGTGGGCGCGAGCAGGCCGGCGACGATCCGCAGCGCGGTCGTCTTCCCGCTGCCGGACGGGCCGATCAGGACCAGGAACTCCCCGTCCTCGATCTCGAGGTCGAGCGCCTCGAGGGTCGGCCGGTCGTCGCCGGTCCGGTCGTCGCCGGTCCGGTCGGCGTAGGTCAGGGTGACGTCGCGTAACTCGATCGTGGACATGGGGCTCCCTCTTCCCTTGGACACCCGCGTGCTTCTGGACACCCGCGTGCTTCGCCGGGACACCCGAGCAGGGAAACCGCGCCGCCGTCTGGCCGCGGCGCATGGTTCACCACGTGGGTCGCCGGCAGGAGCACACGGCACCACAACGACAGCGCGCGACCAGCCGTGACGGACATTCGGATGAGGGAGGTACCGATATCCGCGTCGACGCGCCGTGACGCACAGAGTCGCATGGGCATCCCGACCCGTCCAGGGGTTCACCTGCCCATCCACCGAACTTCCTCTCGGTGGGCATGCGGAAACCAAGAGTGCTCACGACATCGGTTCGTGGCCACCACTTGACAGTTTCGTAACAGGGCCCCACAGTTTCGAAGCCATGAGAGCGCTCACACGCGATCAGTGCGGTGGGCGTGAAGCCAGAGGGAGGGCTTCATGAAGGCACGACGAGGTCGCCATGGGGCGATGGCCGGGGCAGCCGTCCTGGCCATGGCCTTACTGACCAGCGCCTGCGGCGACGACGGAGGGAAGACCAAGCTCACCGTCAACACGTTCGGCGTCTTCGGCTACACGGAGCTGTACAGGGAGTTCGAGGCACGTCACCCCGACATCGAGATCGTCGAGACCGTCAGCGAGTACAACGACCATCACAACAACCTGGTCAACCACCTGGCCGCCGGCTCCGGCGCCGCCGATGTCGAGGCGGTCGACGAGGGTTTCATCGCGCAGCTGAAAGCGACGCCGGAGCAGTTCGTCAACCTGCTCGACCTCGGCGCGGGCGACCGGGAATCCGACTACCCCGAGTTCAAGTGGGCGGCGTCACTGTCCGCCGACGGCCGGTCGCAGATCGGCCTCGGAACCGACGTCGGCGGCCTGGCGATGTGCTACCGCACCGACCTGCTCGCCGCCGCCGGCCTGCCCACCGAACCGTCCGCCGTGAGCGCGCTCTGGCCGACCTGGGACGACTACTTCCGCACCGGCCGCGACTTCACAGCGAAGAACACCGGGGTCAGTTTTTTCGACGCCGCCACCAACATCTACAACGCCCAGGTCTTCCAGATCGACGAGAGCTACTACACCCCCGGGACGACGGAGGTGATCGTCGGGTCGAACCCACAGGTCAGGGCCGCCTTCGACACCACCGCCCAGGCCATCGCGGACGGGCAGTCCGCCGGGTTGGTCGCGTTCGAGGACGAATGGGTGACGGCGATGAAGGAAGGGACCTTCGCCACGATCACCTGCCCGGCCTGGATGCAGGGCTACCTCAAGGAGAACGCTCCGGACACCGCCGGGAAGTGGAACATCGCCGCGATTCCCGAGGGCAGCGGCAACTGGGGCGGCTCCTGGCTGACGATCCCCGCCCAGAGCGACCACCGGGACCTGGCCTACGAGCTGGTCGCCTTCCTCACCGCGCCGGAGCAGCAGACCCGCATCTTCCAGGAGACCGGGAACTTCCCCTCCAGCGTGCAGGCGATCGAGAGTGCGGCGGTCCAGACGTTCACCAACCCGTTCTTCGGCGACGCCCCGACCGGAAGGATCTTCGGCGAGTCCGCGGTAAGCCTGACCCCGCAGTACCAGGGGCCCAAGCACGGCGCCATCCGGCAGGCGATGGAACACGGCATCCAGCGCATCGAGCAGGAGGACCAGGCTCCCGCCGACGCCTTCCGGGAGGCCGTGGCGGAGGCGGAGCGGGCGGCCCGCTGACATCTCCCGCCCCGCGGGCGGCAGTTGGTCCGCCGGACGTGGCACCAGGTTGACGCCGCGCCCGGCGGGCCGAACGGGAAGGAGAGAAGGGCGATGACAATCGCAACACCGGCGGGTGCCGCGCGAGACGGGCACACCGACCGTTCCGGGCCGGACACGCCACCGCCCCGACTGCCGGGACCAGACCGGTCAGACCGGACCGACCGGACCGACCGGACCGGGCCGCCCGCGCTGCGGCGGGCCGCGCGGGCGACGGTCCCCTACTGGCTCATCGCCCCGTTCTTCGTTCTCTTCATCGCCTTCGGGCTGTTTCCGATGCTGTACACCGCCTGGATATCGCTCACCGACCGGGACATGCTCCGCCCCGGTGCCGAGAAGTTCGTCGGTCTACGCAACTACACCGACCTGCTGTCCGACGACTTCTTCTGGAACGCGGCCGGCAACACGTTCCTGCTGATGGCGATGTCCTCGGTTCCGCAGCTGGTGCTGGCGCTGGTCCTCGCGCACACGCTCAACGCACGGCTTCGCGGGCGGACCCTGTTCCGGATGGGCGTTCTCCTGCCCAACATCACCTCGATCGTCGCGGTGACCATCGTGTTCAGCCAGATCTTCGGCCGCCAGTTCGGCCTCATCAGCTGGGCGCTCGACACGGTCGGCCTGGACCCGATCAACTGGCAGGCCGGCGAATGGACGTCCAAGATTGCCATCGCGGCGATGGTGATCTGGCGGTGGACGGGCTACAACGCCCTGATCTACCTGGCCGCGATGCAGGCGATCCCGCGCGAGCATTTCGAGGCCGCGGCCATGGACGGTGCGGGCACCTGGCGCCAGCTCTGGCACATCACGCTGCCCGCGCTGCGCCCGACCATCGCCTTCACCGCACTCGTCTCGATCATCGGGCAGATCCAGCTCTTCACCGAACCACTGCTGTTCGACACCTCGCCGGGCAGTGTCTCCGGCGGCAACAGCCGCCAGTTCCAGACCCTCGCACTGCTCCTCTACGAGGAGAGCTTCCGGCTGCACAACTTCGGCTACGGCTCCGCCATCGCCTGGCTCATGTTCCTGGTGACCGTGGTGTTCGCAGCCGGGGCCTACGTCGTCACCCGCAAAAGCTCCCGCCTCACCAGGGGTTCCCGTTGACGTCCTCCCGTATCCGCGGCACCGGCGATCGTTCCGGGCCACTGCGCTACCCGCTTCTGCTCGTGGTCGTGTTCCTCTCCGCGTTCCCCGTCTACTGGACCTTCATGATCCCGTCCCGGACGAACGACGCGGTCGGGCAGCTGCCACCGCCCTTCCTGCCCGGCGGGCACTTCCTCTCGAACGCCGCCCGGGTCTTCGACACCGTCAACTTCGGCAAGGCCCTGATGAACTCGTTCATCGTCGCCGGGACCATCACCCTCTGCACACTTCTCTTCTGTTCGCTGGCCGGTTTCGCGTTCGCGAAGATGAGGTTCCGGGGGCGGAACGCCCTCCTTCTGATCGTGATCGCCACCATGATGGTGCCGATCCAGCTCGGCATCATCCCGCTCTACATCCAGATGCAGGAGCTGGGCTGGGGGAACCGCCTGATCTCGGTGGTGCTGCCGACCGCGGTGACGGCGTTCGGCGTCGTCTTCATGCGGCAGAACGTCCTGCAGGCCGTACCCGACGAGCTGCTCGAAGCGGGCCGCATGGACGGCTGCGGCACCCTGCGGCTGTACTGGCACGTCGCGCTGCCCGCCCTGCGGCCCGGGCTGGCGGTGCTCGGGCTGCTCACGTTCATGCAGGCCTGGAACGACTTCATGTGGCCGCTGATCGTGCTGAACTCCGAGAACCCGACGGTCCAGGTCGCGCTCAGCACGCTGGCCTCCGGCCACTACCGGGACAACACCCTTGTCCTCGCCGGGACCGCTCTCGGGACGCTTCCCGTCCTGGTGATATTCGCCCTGTTCGGCCGCCAGATCATCGGCGGCATCATGGAAGGCGCGGTGAAGGGTTGACGAACGAACCGATCGTGACGCGGATAGCCGGCGGTCTGCCGCCGGACTTCGTCTGGGGCGCCGCCACGGCGTCATACCAGATCGAAGGCGCCTTCGACGAGGACGGACGCGGGCCGTCGATCTGGGACGTCTTCGCCCGCACCCCGGGGAAGACCTGGAACGGCGAGAACGGCGACATCGCCGCCGACCATTTCCACCGCTACCGCGAGGACGTCGCGCTCATGGCCCGTCTGGGTCTGACCGCCTACCGGTTCTCCGTCGCGTGGCCGCGGGTCGTCCCGTCCGGTTCGGGGCCGGTGAATCCGCGTGGCCTGGCCTTCTACGACCGGCTGGTCGACGAGCTGCTCACCGCCGGCATCGACCCGTGGCTGACGCTGTACCACTGGGACCTCCCGCAGCCGCTGCAGGACGCGGGCGGCTGGCCCAACCGGGACACCGCGCTGCGTTTCGTCGACTACGCCGAGCACGTGGTCACCGCGCTCGGTGACCGGGTCCGGCACTGGTCGACGCTCAACGAGCCGTGGTGCTCGGCGTTCGAGGGCCACCTGACCGGGCGGCACGCCCCCGGTGTGCGCGACGTGCGCGCAGCCGTTCGCAGCGTGCACCACCTGCTCCTGGCACACGGCCTCGGTGCGGCGATGCTGCGCGCCCGCGGCGTGGGCGACGTCGGAGTGACCCTCAACCTCATCCCGGCCGAGCCGCCCTCAGCTGGCGACGGCGGGACGACCGGGCCCGACTCCGGGCCCGACTCCGGTGTCGGCGACGGCGCCGAGGACGCCGTCCGGCTGGTGGACGGGCAGCAGATCCGACTCTGGCTGGACCCGGTCCTACGCGGCTCCTACCCGTCCGACGTGATCGCCGACTTCGCCCGTGCCGGTGCCGAGCTGCCGGTCCGGGACGGCGACCTCGCCCTCATCGCCGCCCCGGTGGACTGGATCGGGGTGAACTACTACGCCCCGCACCTCGTCGCGCCGGGCCCGGACCCCGACCCGGCGCCGACCCCGTTCGCTGGCGCGGACGGCGTGACCCGGGTCGAGACAACCCGCGACGTCACCGCGCTCGGCTGGCCCGTCCGGCCCGCCAGCTTCCTGCGCCTCCTGCGACGGCTCGGCGCCGACCACCCGGGCGTCCCTCTCTACATCCACGAGAACGGGGCGGCCTACGACGACGAGGTCGCCGCGGACGGCACCGTCCACGACCCGCTTCGGCTGCGGTACCTCACCGAACACCTGGACGTCGTGCGGCAGGCGTCCGAGGAAGGTGTTGATGTTCGGGGATACTTCGTCTGGTCGCTGCTCGACAACTACGAATGGGCGGAGGGGTACCGGATGAGGTTCGGGGTCGTGCACGTCGACTTCGACACCCTTGTGCGGACGCCGAAATCCAGCGGGCTGTGGTACTCGCGGCTGATCGGCCAGCACCGCGCGGGCAGTGCCGGTACCGGGCGCAGTGCAGGCAGCGAACGCGACGGGCACACCGGGCTCCTCGGCCGTGAGGCAAGCGGAAAGTCATGAGCGGCGACGAGGGTCCGTCCGCAGCGCAGCGGCGGGCGCCGACGCTGGAAGCCGTCGCCGAGCTCGCCGGGGTGTCGCGGGCGACCGTCTCCCGGGTGGTGAACGACTCCGAGCGGGTCTCTCCCGAAGCCCGCGAGGCGGTCACCGCGGCGATCACCGCGCTCGGCTACGTCCCGAACCGGGCCGCCCGCAGCCTGGTCACCCGGCGCACCGACACCATCGCACTGATCGCGCACGAGCGGCCGGACACCGTCTTCGCCGACCCGTTCTTCGCCAGTGTGCTGCGCGGCGCGAACCAGGCCCTCAGCCTCACCCAGCTCCAGCTCGTCCTGCTCCAGGTGCAGGGTGACCAGCAGCGCGACCGCGCGCTGCGCTACGTCGGCAACGGCCACGTCGACGGCGTGCTCCTCCTCTCGCTGCACGGCGACGACACGCTCGCCACCTCGGTCTCCAAGGCGGGCGTGCCGCTGGTGATGGCCGGGCGGCTGCTCACCGGGGAGGTGGTCGACTCCGTCGACGCCGACAACGTCGGCGGGGCCGGGCTGGCGGTCCGCCATCTGGTGGCGACCGGGCGGCGCAGGCTCGCGACCATCGCCGGCCCGCTGGACATGAGCGTCGGCGTCGACCGGCTCCGCGGCTACACCGAGGCGGTGCTGGAGGCCGGCCTGCCCGACGCCGCCACCCGGATCGCGGCCGGTGACTTCACCGAGGCAGGTGGCCGGGCGGCCGCGGCCCGGCTGCTCGCCGAACACCCCGCCCTGGACGCCCTGTTCGCAGCCTCCGACCTGATGGCCCTCGGCGCCCTGCGCGCCCTGCGCGCCGCGGGGCGGCGGGTCCCCGAGGAGGTCGCCGTGATCGGCTTCGACGACGCGGCCCCCGCCGCCTACACCGATCCGCCGCTCACGACCATCCGCCAGCCGGTGGAGCGCCTCGGCCAGGAGATGGTCCGCCTGCTGCTGCGCCGCATCGGCGACGGCCCGGGTGAGCCGGTCGCCGTGGTCCTGCCGACCGAGCTGGTGGTCCGCTCGTCCGCCTGAACAGCAGCCAGCCCGGTGGGCACCGCGCGCAGCGCCGCGCAAGGGGACACCGCGCGCCGCGCCACCGGGGACAATGGCGGGAGGAGGTCGGCGGTGGCGGAGATCAGGATCAGTCCGGGAGAGGCGCAGGTGCTGCGGGCGGTGGCGGCACGCCGCGTGGAGTACCGGTGGCGCAGCGGACGGATCTCGGACCGTTACACCATCGGCGACGAGAACATCACCGTGGCCGCCCGGCCGCTGGCCCGCCGCGGGCTGATCTGGAATCCGCCCGGCAGCACCCGTCCCGAGCTGTCTCCCGTCGCCGCGGCCTGGGTCGCCGCCCACCCGGCGCCGGCGCCACCCGCCATCGGCATGCGGCTGCCCTGGTCGAGCGTGCCGACAGAGCTGGCTCGCACGGTCCAGTCCCACCTGGGCGCCCCGGTGGCCGAGGCGACCACCCAGACCGGTGGTTTCTCCCCCGGCGTCGCCGCCAGGCTGCGGCTCGCCGACGGCAGACGGGTGTTCGCCAAGGCTGTGGGGCCGCTGCCCAACCCCGATTCGCCTGTCCTCCACCGAGCCGAGGGGAGGATCGCGGCGCGACTGCCGCTGGCCGCGCCCGCGCCGCGCCTGATCGCGACGTTCGAAGCCCACGGCTGGGTGGTCCTGGTGTTCGAGGACGTCGACGGAGCGCCGCCCGACCTGCCCTGGAAGAAGGACCAGCTCGACCGGGTCCTGGCCGCCCTCGCCGACCTCTCCGCGGTACTGACACCGTCGCCGCTCGACGCCCCCACGGTCGTCGAGCGGTTCGGCGAGGAGTTCCGCGGATGGCGCCGCCTCGCCGCTGGCTCGCCGCCGGCTGAGCGGGCACCGGACACCATCATCGGAGACAACGATCCTGACGCTCTGGACCCGTGGGCCTGTCGGCACCTGGACGCCCTCGCGGATCTTGAGACCAGGTGGGCGGACGCGGCCACCGGAGACAGTCTCGTCCACGCCGACCTGCGTGCCGACAACCTCCTGCTCACCCCGGACCGGGTCGTGGTGGTCGACTGGCCATGGGCGTGTGTCGCGGCGCCGTGGTTCGACCTGCTCGCGATGCTGCCGAGTGTCCGGATGCAGGGCGGTCCCGCCCCCGAGGACGTCTTCGATGCCCATCCGGTGGCACGCGGCGCGGACGCGGACGCGGTGACCGCGACCATCGCAGCCCTGGTCGGGTTCTTCGTGCGGCAGTCGCGCCAGCCCGCCCCGCCCGGGCTTCCGACGCTGCGGCCGTTCCAGGCCGCCCAGGGGCGAGCCGCACTCGACTGGCTGCGGATCCGGACCGGCTGGTCGTAGGAGCCGGCAGCGGCACTGACGCGCTGCGAGGAGGTGGCGGCGCCGGTGGTACGCGCCTGCCATCCCATCGAGGACGCGTTGTCCACAGGCACCGGTCGGCTCGCCACCGCCGGGGAGGCGCCTTCTACAGTGGCCCGGTGACCTTGCCTTCCGTGCGCGCCCCGCGTGACGCCACCGACGTGCTGCGCCGCGTCTTCGGCTACGAGTCGTTCCGCGGCGGCCAGCAGGAGATCATCGAGCACGTCGTCGCGGGAGGCGACGCGCTGGTCCTGATGCCGACGGGCGGCGGCAAGTCGCTCTGCTACCAGATCCCCGCGCTGGTCCGGCCCGGCACCGGTGTCGTCGTGTCGCCTCTCATCGCCCTGATGCAGGACCAGGTGGAGGCGCTGCGCGCGCTCGGCGTCCAGGCGGGCTTCCTCAACTCCACCCAGGACGACAGCGCTCGTCGCGACGTGGAGGCCGCGTTCGTCGCGGGCGAGCTCGACCTGCTCTACCTGGCGCCCGAACGGCTGCGGCTGCGGTCGACCGTGGAGCTGCTCGACCGCGGCGAGATCGCGCTCTTCGCGATCGACGAGGCGCACTGTGTCGCCCAGTGGGGCCACGACTTCCGCCCCGACTACCTGCTGCTGTCCGAGCTGGGCCAGCACTGGCCGCAGGTACCGCGGATCGCGCTGACCGCCACCGCCACCCCGGCGACCCACAAGGAGATCACGGCCCGGCTCGGGCTCGAGAACGCCCGCCATGTCGTCGCCGACTTCGACCGGCCGAACATCCAGTACCGCATGGTGCCGAAGAAGGAGCCGAAGGCCCAGCTCCTCGAGTTCCTGCGCACCGAGCATGCCGGCGACGCGGGCATCGTCTACTGCCTGTCCCGCGCCTCGGTCGAGAAGATCGCGGACTTCCTGGCCACCAACGGCATCGCGGCCCTGCCGTACCACGCCGGTCTCGACGCCCGGGTCCGCGCCGAGCACCAGGCCCGCTTCCTGCGGGAGGACGGCCTGGTCATGGTCGCGACCATCGCGTTCGGGATGGGGATCGACAAGCCCGACGTCCGGTTCGTCGCCCATCTCGACCTGCCCAAGTCGGTGGAGGGCTACTACCAGGAGACGGGCCGCGCGGGGCGGGACGGGCTGCGCTCCACCGCCTGGCTCGCCTACGGCCTGCAGGACGTCGTCCAGCTCCGGCGGCTCATCGACACCTCCGAGGGCGACGCGGCACACCGCCGGCGGCTCGGCCACCACCTCGACGCGATGTTCGCGCTGTGCGAGACCGTGGAGTGCCGCCGGGTCGGGCTGCTGGCCTACTTCGGACAGCCGCGGTCGGCGCCCTGCGGGAACTGTGACACCTGCCTGGAACCCCAGCAGTCGTGGGACGCGACCGTCCCCGCGCAGAAGGTGCTCTCCGCCGTGTTGCGCCTGCATCGCGAGCGGCGGCAGAAGTTCGGCGCCGGCCATGTGATCGACATCCTGCTCGGCAAGCGCACCCCCAAGGTCAGCCAGCACGGGCACGACACCCTGACCGTGTTCGGCATCGGCACCGAGCTCGCCGAGGCCGAATGGCGGGGCGTCGTCCGTCAGCTCCTCGCCCAGGGGCTGCTGACGGTCGAGGGCGATCACGGCACCCTGCTGCTCACCGACGCGAGCGGGGAGGTCCTGCGCAAGGAGCGCACCGTGTCGATGCGCCGGGAACCCCAGCGCCCCGCGAAGGCCGCGGCGACGGCGAAGAACCGCCGCGCGGCGGCACCGGTCGAGCTGCCCGAGCACGCGATGCCGCTGTTCGAGCGGCTCCGGGCCTGGCGGGCCGCCACCGCCAAGGAACAGAGCATCCCCGCCTACATCATCTTCCACGACGCGACCCTGCGGGAGATCGCCACAGTAGCGCCGGCATCCCTCGCCGACCTCGCGACCGTGAACGGCGTCGGCGAGAACAAACTCACCAAGTACGGCGACGAGATCCTGCGCCTGTGCACGGAGGAGGAACCGCCGCCTGGGGAATGACCCGAACCGGGCGGAGCGGCTCAGATCGGCTCGTGGCGGCGGACCTTCTCGTGTAGGCGGGCCGTCGCCGGTGCCGGGCCCACCCGCAGCTCCCGGGCCAGGAAGTCGGCGCAGGTGCGGAACTGCAGCAGGGCGAGGTGCGGCTGGCCCTGGCGGCTGTAGGACCGCATGAGGCGGCGGTGCGCGTCCTCCCGGCAGGGGTCGCGCTCCAGCAGCACCCGGACCTTCAGCACGAGGAAAGCTTTGTCGTGCGGCTGCTCCTGGAGGGAACAGCGGTGCGCAGTACCAGCGTCCGACACTCCCGCGGGGGTATCGAGGCACGCTGGCCGTCGTGGGCACCGGCGAATCTCACGACGTTCATCGAGGCCCACCTCACACATGTCACGCCGGGTGTCCGCCATGGCCCGCAGGCCGACCGCGCGGGCAGCGGCACCGGACCCGTGCCGGGCGGAGCCCACCTCCCCGCGCGCGTCGAGCCGGCCGCACCGCGCGCGGGGTCGCCTTCTGACATCTGGCTGGCGCTGCGCGTCGACGACCAGACCCTTCCACCCTGGGGATCACTTGACTATTCCGCGGTGGCTCGAGTCGATCCCGTCGATCTCCCCGGAGCATACGGAAACGGGAACGGGAACGGATTCGACGACGGTATCGCCGTCGAATCCGTCGACACGGGAGCGCCGGTTCGACAACACCCGCCGCTGCGCTCCCAGGGGGCCGTTCTCGCGTCATCCGTCACGATTCATCTGGCGAGCCCCGGGCTGCCTGCCGGCCACTACGGTCTCGCCGCCGCCATAAGTCTGCGAATTCCCGGCGTCCGGCGGCCACTCGGCGTCACTGGTGCCCGCCGGGCGACCTTCGAGATCACGAGCCGCTGACCACCCGCGGCCAGCCCCGCCCGCCGCATCTGCAGTCCAGCCGCCTCCGGCTCGCTCCGGGCGGCCGCGGCACGGTTCCGCCGTGGGACGACGACCCGCGAGGGCCCATCTCACCCTGACCCGAGCAACCAGGCGGACGCCCAGCTCATACCGCCGGAGCCCAGGGCGGCACCCACGGCACGAGCGGCCCGTGCAGGACCTGGCGCCCGTCGGGCGCGATATGTGCGACGAAGGGCCGGCCGGCGGCGACCCACGCACACGGACCAGCTGACCACGGAAACAGACAACACGGCCAGCCAGTCGACCGACACAGGCAGGATCCTGATATCCCAGGCTCGAGCAGATGTACAGAAACCGGCGACAACTTGTCCCAAATTTGTTCCGGAGTAGCAAGGACAACG
The DNA here is from genome assembly GCF_041008525.1 of Parafrankia sp. FMc2. Lineage (NCBI taxonomy): Bacteria > Bacillati > Actinomycetota > Actinomycetes > Frankiales > Frankiaceae > Parafrankia > Parafrankia sp. FMc2. Next base: position 27,763 of record NZ_JBFLUG010000056.1, read on the forward strand.
ATCCGAACCCGCTTCGCCAGCACGGGAACCGGCCCGGCTCATGCCCGTCACGCCGCCGGGGCCAATCAAACGGGAAACAGCTCGTTCCGCCGGAGGTCCGTAGCCAGATGATCGAGAAAGTCGCGGTTGAACACAAACCAGTGCTTCTGGTTGCATAGCTCCCCAGCGGGGCTACCGGTGTCAGGAGAGTCCCATACCCGACGAGAGCAAGTGGGACGCGATGACGCCGCGAGCACGAGATCTGCTCAACCGATCACGCTCGCTCCTGGGAGCCTCCCGCGACAGTGCGTCCCCGCCGCCCGGCGCCGGGGTCGAGTTACGCGATCAGGCGTCCGAACCGGCCGGTGACGGCAGCGGCGGCGTCAGCGACGGCACCAGCAGCGGCCCTGGCGACCGGCCGGCCTCGCCGTCTGCCAGGGCCCGCACCCGGCCGGGGGTTCCCGCCGCCGGCGCATCGCAGCGCGGGCCGTCATCGCCCGCGCCCGCGCGGCCGGGCACACCGACGGCGCCCGCGGGACGGATCCCGCGCACGGCAAGGTCGCACCGGGAGGGGACCGGCGCCGCGGCCGCCGCGGTCCGCGGCGGTGCGGCCCAGAGCGCGGCGGGCAGCGGCTCCGACGCGCTCGCCGCGATCTGCGCGGACATCGCGCTGCGCGATCTGAATCTCGTCGACCTGCTGCTCTCCCAGCTCGAGGAGATGGAGGCGAAGGAGGAGGACGCCGACCGCCTCGCCGAGCTGTACCGTCTCGACCACCTCGCGGCGCGGCTGCGCCGCAACGCCGAGAACCTGCGCGTCCTCGCGGGCCACGATGCCAGCGGGGGCACTGCCGACAGCACCGCGCTCGTCGACGTCGTCCGTGCGGCGATGTCGTCCATCGACCACTACTCGCGGGTGGTGATCGGCAGGGTGGTCTCGCTCGGTGTCATCGGGTTCGCAGCCGAGGACGTCGGGCGCGTCCTGTCCGAACTGCTGGACAACGCGACCAGGTCATCGCCGCCCACCGCGCCGGTGCGGGTCGGCGTCCACCTGACGGAGACCGGCAGCGCGCTGCTGCGCGTCGAGGACGACGGCATCGGTTTCCCGCCGGAGCGGCTCGCGCAGATCAACGAGCGACTGGCCGGCGAGCCGGTCCTGGACGATGATGCCGTCCGCCACATGGGTCTCGCTGTTGTCCACCGACTGGCGATCCGGCACGGCCTGCGGACATGGCTGGACACCCGCCAGCCACACGGCACGACCGCCTCGGTACTGATCCCGCCCGGCCTGATCTGCGAGCTGCCCGAGGGCAACTGGTCGGGAGCCCAGACGGTGCAGCCCCGCCCCGCGGGTGCCGCGGGCAGGGGATTCCCGGTGCGGGGCAGCGCTGCCCGGAACGACCCGACCGGGGGCACCGGCGAGTCCGCGGCGGCCCAGGCGGCGGGCACCGGTTCCGCCGCGGGGCCGGGCTCCGGTCCGCACAACGGCGGTCCGCACAACGGCGCTTTCCGGCTGTCGGCCCTCAGCCGCTCCGCGGCCGTCGATCACGCCACCCACAGCACCACGGGACGGTCACCGGGCTCGCTGTTCGGCGGTCCAGGCGCTCCGCCCGCCGACACCATTCCGCCCGCCGACACCACTCCGGATGCGGCCCAACGGAGCGGCCTGCTCTCCGGGCCCCCGTCCACGGAGGCGCTGACGAGCGGGACAACGTCGACGGGCCTCCCCCGCCGGGTCTCCCGCAGCCTGCGGACCGCGGCCACCGACCAGCCCTCCGGCCCGCCCGGAAACGCGGGCAGCCCCACGACGGCCGGCACGCCCAGCCCGGACGCGGGCGAAACCAAGCCACCGACCCACACGGCTGACACGGCTGACACGGCCGCGAGTGGCGTGGCTGCGGATGGCGCGGGCGACGAGACCACAGTGCCGGGTCCGGTCAGCGCCGAGGACGTCGATGCGCCGGCGTCGGCGCCCACCGGCTCAGCCGGTCACGACACAGCTGCTCCCGGTCCCGACGGTCCCGGCAGCAACGGACTGAACGGTCATCGGACGCAGCCGACGGCCCCGGACGAGGATCAGGCCGCCGACCACGCAAGGCTGCTCGCGGACCTCAATGCCTTCACCGAAGGCGAACAGACTGCCCACCGGCACCAGCGAGGGGACTAGGAAATCAGTGACGGATCAGAGCCATCGCCCCGCGGACTTCGACTTCCGCTGGCTGATCAATGACTTCGTGGGCAAGGTCCATGGCGTCTCCCACGCCCTGATCCTCTCCGCCGACGGGCTGTCGCTGGCGGCGTCCGACGGCGTCTCGTCGGCCGAGCGTGACCAGCTCGCCGCGATCGCGAGCGCGATGATCAGTCTTGCCCGCAACAGCGCGCAGCTGTTCTCCAAGGGGAGCTGTGAACAGATCATCGTGCGCATGTCCAAGGGCTACTTCCTGTTCATGGGCATCAACGACGGGGCCGGTCTCGCGGTGCTGACCGGGCCGGACTGCGACATGAAGGTCGTCGCCTACGAGATGACCCAGTTCGTCCTGCACGCCGGCCACGCCCTCACTCCGGACCGCCGCGCGGACCTGCGCCGCGTGCTGGTCGGCCCGCAGCTACCCGGCCTGAGCTGAGCGGATGCGGCGACGCGGCGCGTCAGACCCCCGCGGACCACACCGGGCGCGACGAACCAGGAACGTGAGACAGATGAGCATGTCCGAAGACGCCGCGCAGAGCTCACCGGAGAAGCGGGAGAGCCAGGAAGGGCAGGAGAAACCGGAGAAACCGGGCCCGCGCAGCAGGCGGATCCGGCCGTACGCCCTCACCGGCGGGCGGACGAGGGCCCGGCACCACCTCCTGATGGAAACCATGGTCTCCGTTCCGCGCTACGACCCGACGCTCAGCGAAACGCTGATGCCGGAGTCCCGGGCGCTCTACGAGCGCGCACGGTCACAACTGTCGATAGCCGAACTGTCCGCGATGCTCGCCATTCCGCTCGGAGTGGTCCGAGTGCTCATCAGCGATCTCGCCGCGCAGGGGGCCGTGCTGCTGCATCCCACAGCCCACACCTACCACCACGACCGCACTGTTCTGGAGAGGATTCTCAGTGGCCTGCGTGAGCTCCCGGTCTGAGGGCCGCGGGATCCGGCGCCTGGGCGGACGCCCGTGAACGGATTCCCTCCACACGGCAGCGCGGCGGCCGTGGCCGGCTCCACCGGTCAGGACGCTCCGACGGCCACCGCCGGCGACTCTCCGCCCGCGATCTCCGCGAAAATCGTCATCGCGGGCGGGTTCGGGGTGGGCAAGACGACGCTGGTGCGGTCGGTGTCGGAGATCCCGCCGCTGAACACCGAGGCGTGGCTGACGGAGGCCGGCGAGGGCATCGACGACCTCACGCTGAGCGAGACGAAGCACACGACCACCGTGACCATGGACTTCGGCCGCATCTCCCTGTACCCGGATCTCATCCTCTATCTTTTCGGCACCCCGGGGCAGCCGCGCTTCTGGTTCCTCTGGGACGACCTGTCACGCGGTGCGCTGGGCGCCATCGTCCTCGTCGACAGCCGGCGGCTCGAGCAGTCGTTCACCGCGCTGAACTACTTCGAGCACGACTCGACGGTGCCGTTCATCGTCGCCGTCAACCGCTTCGAGGGGAAGCTGTGGCACGACGTCGGCGCTGTCCGGGAGGCTCTCGGCCTGCGCGCGGAGGTCCCCCTCGTCACCTGTGACGCCCGGGATTCGGCCTCGACCGGGCAGGTGCTGCGGGATCTGGTCGTGCACACGCTGGCGCTGGCGAGGTCCGCGGACAAGGGGAGCACCGGGGGGACCAAGGGGACCGACGAGACCGGGGCCAGCGCCTAGCGTCTGGCCCCGGTGGCGTCCTGGAGGCGGGTCACCTCAAAGGTTGATCATGTGGCCGGCGAGGCCGTGGATCGCCTCCTGCAGGCCCTCGCTGAGGGTCGGGTGGGTGTGCACGTTGCGAGCGAGCTCGAACGCGGTGAGGTCCCACTTCTGTGCGAGAGTCAGCTCGGGCAGGAGCTCGGAGACGTCCGGGCCGATCAGGTGGCCGCCGAGCAGCTCCCCGTACTTCGTGTCGGAGATGAGCTTGACGAAGCCGTTCGGGTCGCCGAGGCCGTGCGCCTTCCCGTTCGCGGTGAAGGGGAATTTGGCGACCTTGATGTCGTGGCCCTCCTCGCGGGCCTGCGCCTCGGTCAGGCCGAAGCTGGCGACCTGCGGCTGGCAGAACGTGGCCCGGGGCATCATCCGGTAGTCGCCGAGCGTCTTCGTCTCCGCACCGGCGATGGCCTCGGCGGCGACGACGCCCTGGGCCTCGGCGACATGCGCCAGCATCAGCTTCGCCGTGACGTCGCCGATCGCATAGATGTGCTCGACGTTGGTGCGCATGTAGTCGTCGATCGCGATCGCGCCGCGGTCGGTGAGAGCGACGCCGGTGTTCTCCAGGCCGAAGTTCTCGACGTTCGGCGCGAACCCGATGGACATCAGGACCTTGTCGACCTGCAGCGAGCCGTGCGCGCCGTCCTTGCCGGTGTACTCGACGGTCACCGAGGAGCCGCCGTCGGTCACCGTCTCGACCTTGGTCGAGGTCAGGATCGGGACGCCCAGCTTCTTGTACTGGCGGAGGATCTCCTTGGAGACGTCGGCGTCCTCGTTCGGCAGCGGGCGGTCGAGGAACTCGATGATCGTGACGTCGACACCGTAGTTGCGCAGGACGTACGCGAACTCCATACCGATGGCCCCGGCCCCGACGATCGCCATCGAGCGCGGCAGGTCGCGGGTGAGGATCTGGGTCTCGTAGGTGACGACGTTGTCCGAGAGCTCGACACCGGGCAGCAGCCGCACCCGCGAGCCGGTCGCGATGATCACGCTGTCGAACGTCACCTGGTCGCTGCCGCCGTCGGAGAGCGCCACGTCCAGGGTGTTCGGGTCACGGAAGGTGCCGCGGCCCGTGTATTCCGTGATCTTGTTCTTCTTCATCAGGAAGTGCACACCCTTGACCCGGCCGTCCGCCACCTGGCGGCTGCGGTCGAAGGCGGCGCCGAAGTCGAAACTCACGTCACCGGAGATGCCGAAGGTCTTGGCCTCGTGCGCGAACAGATGGGCGAGCTCGGCGTTGCGCAGCAGCGCCTTGGAGGGGATGCAGCCGACGTTGAGGCAGACCCCGCCCCAGTACTTCTCCTCGACGACGGCGACCGACATCCCGAGCTGGGCCGCGCGGATCGCCGCGACGTAGCCGCCCGGACCTCCACCAAGGACAACGAGATCAAAGTGCGCTGCCATAGGTCCACCCTACGATCGTCCTGGACGCCGGCTCACGGCGCGGTGCGGAGACTTCAGCCACGCATGGTGCCAGCCCTGTTCCAGTCGCCCACAGATGGGCACGCCGGGCCCACCGCCAAACGGGGCCGGCCGCCTGCGCTCACTGCGATCAGGCCGGACTGACGACCGGACGCACTACGACGCACTATTCACAGCCCGCGGACCGCGGGAGTCCGCCGGGCCGACCGGCACCCGGAAATCAGGAACAGCCCCGCATCGTCCCTGCTGGAGACCGGTGTCGAGTCGGGCGTCAAGCCCGGTGTCGAGCCCGGTGCCGAGCCCGCAGGTGGGTCACCGCCGCCGCCGGGTCACGATGCGCCGGCCGTCGTCTGATCGCCACCGTGGCCGCCCGCTTCCCGACCGTAGCGGCGGTCACATCAGCGGTCCTGACGCCAGGGCCGGAAGGCCGGCGCCAGCTCGGGCCCTGCGGCCCGCGCTCACCCATCCGGGCGGCCCGTCGGGGCGACGGGCGCCTCGCCCGGACGGCGCACGGGCATCCCGCCAGGGTCCGGACCAGCACGGACGGCTCTGCCTGTCCACTGCCCGACACTGCCCGTCCGGCGCAGGTGACAGGCCCGGGCGCAGCCGCCCGCGAACGTCCGACGATCCCCCGCGCAGCCGGAGCGGCGGTCCGGGAGCAGCTGGCAACCGGAGGTACGCCACCCGCACGAACAGGCGGATGCGCTGGTACACGCCCATAAGATGCGATGACTGCCTTAATCCCATTTGCGATGACACGCTCGTTCTCCAGGACGTGGTCATTCGATTTGGGCGCGGCCCCGGGAGGGGGACGATGAACAACACACCGCCAAGCGCGGTCGGGGTAGGTCCAGGCGAGCCGGCAGCGCCCGCCGGTCGGATCGAGCCCGTGCGCGATGCGGTGTTTACTCCGCTGACACCGCATGATCCGCACAGTGTGAGCCGATATCTGCTGCGGGCCCGGATCGGCGAGGGTGGCATGGGTGCGGTGTACCTCTCGTACACCCCCGGCGGGCGTCCCATCGCGCTCAAGGTCGCCCGCCCGGAGCTCGCCACCGACCCCGATTTCCGCAGCCGGTTCGCCAAGGAGGTGGCGATCGCCCGGCGGGTCCAGGGGCCTTACACCGTGCCGGTCATCGACGCGGATCCCGAGGCCCTGCGCCCGTGGATAGCCACCGCCTACGTCGCGGCGCCCTCGCTCGCGGTCGCCGTCGTCCGCCAGGGCGCCCTGCCGTCGGCGACCGTCCTCATGTTGATCGCGGGCGTCGCCGAGGCGCTGCAGTCCATCCACAGCGCGGGCGTGATCCACCGTGACCTGAAACCCGGCAACGTCATCCTCGCCGACGACGGACCACGAGTCATTGATTTCGGTGTGGCGCGTGCGATCGAAACATCAACCGCGGCAATGACCCAAACGGGTGTACGCATAGGAACACCCGCATTCATGTCACCGGAACAGGTCCGCGGAAAGCAGATCGACGCGGCGGGTGACGTGTTCGCGCTCGGCTCGACCGCCTATTACGCACTGACCGGACGGCCGCCGTTCGGTTCCGACGCCGCGGTGTTCCACCGCATCGAGCACCAGCAGCCCGACTGGGATCACTGCCCGGAGAACGTCCGGGAGGTGCTCGCCCGGTGCCTGGCCAAGGATCCCGCGGAGCGCCCGACGTCCACGCAGGTCATCGATCTGTGCCGGTCCGCGATCACCGACGACCTGTTCCTCTCCACAGGGGGCGGGTGGCTGCCGCCGACGGTGGCGGCCGAGGTGACCCGCTACCGGATCTCCACCGTGCCCTCTCCGACGACGACGCTGATGCCGGTGCCGCCATCGACGTTCCAGTCCGCGCCGACCGGCGCACCGGACGCGATGGACGCCCTCGGCACTCCTTTCCCCAGCGAGACCGACGCGATCGCGGCACCGCACCCGTCGTCCGCGCCGTTCCCGCACCGCCCGCCCAGCACTCCCAGCGGTCCTGGCGCGCCCGTCAGCGCCGGTGCGCCCGGGCTGCCGGCAGCACCGGCAGCACCGGCAGCACCGGCAGCACCGGCCCAGTCAGCACCATGGGCACACGCGGCCCACCAGGCTCTGCCGCCCCACCAGGCCCACCAGGCCCACCAGGCCCCTCGGGCACTCAGCACGGCCGGCGCACCCCGGGCGCTCACCGCCGGGCGGGTTCCCCGGGCGCTGTGCGCGCCGCCGACTCCCCGCGCGCTGGAGGCCGCGGCCGGGGCACCGACCGACATCGCCGCCGCCGTCGAGGCACTCGCGGCTGCCGGTGCAGGAGCAGGCGCGGGCGGCCCCGCAGGCGGTGGTCTGGCAGGCGTCGGTAGCCCGGGTACAGGCGCAGGCCAGCCGGGCGCTGCACGCCACTCCGACGGTGATGGTCGTTCGTACGAGGGCGGCGCCCCGGGGGCCCCACCAGCTGTGGGTGGAGCGCACGCCGCGGGTGACCCACCCGCGCCTGCCGGCCCGGCAACGGCGGCAGGCGGTGGTTCCGCCGCGGCGGAACCACCGGACGGCAGCGACCGGCCCGCCGACGCTGTCGCAGCCGTCGGCGTTCCGTCGACATCCGCCGGTAGCGAGGCCGCCGCCGGCGGGCCCGCCGAGCCGCCGCCGCACCCGCGCCGCACTCGCGGGCGCCGGCGTCGGCGCCGGTTCGTGACCGTCCTGTTGACCGTACTGGTCATCGTCGGCGCGGTGTTCTTCTGGCTGCTGTCGAAGCCCGTGGGCGGCGGCGAGCCGGTGGCACTCGTGATCACGCCGTCGCGCGGCAACGGCGTGGCGGGCGGCGGCGGCCGCGAGGCGGTACCCAGCACCGCACCGAGACCCGCCCCGTCCGCGTCCGACTCGTCCGACGACTCCGACTCCGATGGCGCGACGGGCCCCGGCCCGGCCAGCGGCAGTCCCGCCGCCGACGGCCAGGACCGGGCGACCGGCACGCCCGCTCGCCCCGTCCAGCAGCTGGGCTGCCCGGCGAGGCCGGCGACCCGGGCGAACAGCGACGGAACCGGCGTCCTGACCGGCATTGCGGAGCTGCGGGACGGCCCCGACGACAGCTGCGACAGCAGCGCGGCCTACGTCCGCGGGCGGAAGTTCTGGCTGTGGTGCAGCGTCGTCGCCAAGTCGGACGACGTCTGGTGGTGGGCGCGGCTCGACGGCACCGAGAGCTATGGCTGGGTGCGCGCCAGCTCGATGAGGATCAGCCACACGGACGACAACGACGACGACCGGATCCTCGTCTACAGCTGCGACGGCACCGTGGACGAGCGCTGACGACGCCCGGTGCCGGACCACCGGTGTGAGACAGCTGGTGTCAGGCCGCGGTGCGGTGTCAGGCCGCCGTGCGGTGTCAGGTTCGGGTGTGGTCGGCCGGTCGGGGGGCCGGGTCCGGCCCTGATCCGCGGACGGCGATCGGGTCGGACCGGGCCGCCGGTGCTGGCCGGTGGCGCGGCGCCGGTGCGGGCAGTTCGACGGCGAGCAGCGCGACGTCGTCGCCGAGAGCGGACCTCGTCCACCGCTGCACCCGGCGGACGAGGTCGTCCAGGCAGTCGCCGAGGGGACGGTCCTGACTGAGTGTCTCCGTCACGGCTGACGCCAGCGGGAAGAAGGCTCTCGACTCACTGTGGCGTGCCTCGGCGATGCCGTCGGTGTACAGCAGCACGCGGTCGCCGGCCTGGAGGGTGAACGAGGTGACGTCGATGTCGCCGGCGAGAAGTCCGAGTGGCGAGCTCCGGCCGTGCGGGGCGAGTGCCCGCGCGGTGCCGGCGCGCACCAGCAGCGGGTCGGGGTGGCCCGCGTTGACCATGTCCAGCCGGCCGTCGCGGATCTGCACGGCGACGGCGGTGACGAAGTCGTCCAGGCCGCTGACGTCGGCGACCTCCTCGTCCAGGTCGGCGAGGACGGAGACGAGACCGGCCCGGTGCTTGGCCACGAGCCGGAAACAGCCGAGCACGTGACTGGCGATCCGGACCGCGTCCAGGCCCTTCCCCCGCACGTCGCCGACCAGCAGCCGGGTTCCCCACGGACTGTCGACGACCTCGTAGAGATCACCGCCGACCATCGCGTCGGTGGCGGCACTCTCGTACCGGACCGCGAGGCGCAGATCCCCCGAGACCGTCGGTGCCAGCGGCAGGACGGCCCGCTGGGCCACCTCGGCGACTCTGGTCACGTTCTGCAGCTTGGTCTCGCGGCGAGTGTTGTACCTGCTGACCAGGACTGCCATCACGCCGCCGAGCAGGATGCCGGTCAGGCGGACCATCTGGGCGGGCAGCCCGCCGCCCTGCACGGTGAACAGGCCGTCGACGACCCCCACCAGGGTGCTGCCGAAGATGGCCAGCAGGGCGTAGGCGGCGGTCAGCACCGGCCCGGACAGGGTCGCGGCGAGCAGCGGGGCCAGCACGGTGAGTTCCAGGATCGTCCAGTGCGTACTGGCCAGCTGGATCGCGAGGATCGTGCACAGGAGCGCCAGGGGAGCCGCCAGCGCGACCCACTGGCGCGCGAGCCCGGCCATCGGGCTGCCGGCGCTGCGGGCGGCCCGCCAGGCCGCCACCCTGCCGGTTCGCCCGGCGCCCTGATGCGCGCTCACCGCGGCCAGCCCGTGACGTCCATCAGCGGGCCCCGCTCCGCCGTGTCTCGTCCAGAACCACCTTGTCCCTGTTCCCGGCCGCCCTCGGCCGTACCCCTGCCGGCGAGGCTCAGTACCGGGGCAGGATGAGGCCCGGATGCACCTGGGCCAGCAGCAGCACGGCAAGCAGCAGGGTGACGGCCCGGAACTCGCGGGTCGTCAGGTCGTGTTCGCCAAGATGGTCACGACGTCCGGTGTAGCCGGCGAAGTACCACTTCATGACGGTTGCGCCGGAGCCGGCGACGGCCAGCACGAGGGCGCCGGCCAGCGGGACGAACCAGCCCCCGACACCGTCGAGGAGCAGGTCCTCCCAGATGAAGCCGACCGTCGCCGGGTAGCCGACGGCGGTGAGCCCGAACAGCAGGAACGCCACGGCCAGCCGCGGGGTGCGAGCGAAGCAACCGCCCTGGCCGGGCAGCGCCATCGGGCCGCGGCGGGCCTCCGTGGCCGCTGCGATCATGACCGCGCCGCCGGTGGCAACCGCGCCGACCTGCCAGGCGACCACCGCTCCGGCCTGCGCCAGCCCGGACCCGGCCAGCGCACCACAGGTCACGATGCCGGTCAGGGCGAGGCTGACCTGGGCCAGCGCGGTACGGATGTCACGCGCGACGAGCCCGAGCCCGGCTCCCAGGAGCGCCGTCGCCAGAGCGGCGGCGACGGCGAGCCAGCCCCAGTCCCAACCCCACCCCCCGGACCGGCCGGAGCCGGCCGGACCACCCGCGGGCAGTGCCGCGGTGATCTCGGGGAGCAGCAGCAGCCCCGCCGGCCCCGCCGCGAACGCGACCAGGATCCCCGGCGGGGCGGCCCGGGCAAGAGAGTCGTGCCACAGGTGCAGCGGCAGGAGACACTGACGGACACCCACACCGACGGTGACCAGCAATGCGGCCAGCGCGGTCGTTCCCGGCCGGTGGGCCAGCAGCAGGCCGCTCGTGCAGGCGCCCACCCCCAGCAGGTGATGCAACCCGAACAGCCGCGCCGCGCCGCGCCGACCCGCCCCGCGTCCGCCCTCGCCCTCGCCCTCGCCCACGGCGCCGGTGTGGGTGTCGGTGTCCGTGTGGGTGAAAGCCGCCGGGAGGACGTCGGCCGAGGCCGGCGAGCCGTCGCGAAGCTCTCGCCAGACGACGAAGGCGGACACTGCCCAGGACGCGACAGCCGCCGCGGGTGCGGTCACCGCCGTGGCCGCGGTGCCGCAGGCCAGAATGAGCAGAATCCGGGCGAACGTGCGGCGATTATGGGACGGGACGGGGGCGAGCGCCGTCGCGGCCAGGCCGGCGAGCAGGGTCACCAGCGGCATCCAGCGCCCGGCACCGGACGCGAACAGCACCGCCCCGGTCACGCCGTTCGGCGGGACCACGCGCTCCGCCACCATCGCGGCGGCAGCGGCGGCGGCCGTCACGGCGACGCAGCCGGTCGCGACCGCCCGGGCGGCCCGGGCGTCGGGGGCCCGGCGCACCGCGGCCGAACCCGCCAGCAGGGCAGTCGCGGCGGCGAGCGGGGCGACCGCCAGCGTCACCACGGCCCGCCCGCGCGCGGCCGGACAGGGCGGACGTCGGTCGGGAAGCGCGGCCGGTCCTCCGCGGGCAGCGCCGGGCGGGTCCCCCCGCCGGCCGAGTCACGATGCGCGGTGAGGCGCCGCGGGGGCTCGTTCTCCGGCCAGGCGGGTCGGACGTCCGCTGCCCTCACCGACTCCGCCACCGCAGGATCGGCCGCGGCAGGATCAGGCCTCCCGGGATCCTCCGCCGGCGGCTCGACCACCAGCTCGGCTGCCACCCCATCGACCGCCACCAGCTCGACCGTCGCGGGATCAGCGTCGACCGGCTCGACGGAGGCGGGTCCGGCGGCGGGGCGGGAGGCGACGGCGACATCGTCCACCGCCGGGCGCGGCACCGGGAGCCGGGGCGGCACGGATGGCCGGGTGGTCTCCGGCAGGCCCGGCGGGTCTCCGGGTCGGGAAACGGCTCCCGGACGGGAGACCGCCAGCGGACCCGGCTGCCCAGGGATCTGGTGCGCCGCGAGGGCCGACGCCGATGGGGACGGTTCAGAGGTGGTTTCAGGTTCAGAGGTGGTTTCAAAGGTGTACGAGTCCGCGCCGTAGGGCCCGGAGCCCTCCTGCGCGCGGCGTTCCACCGGGCGGGACGTCGTCACCGGTGCCGAGTGCTGTGGCGCTGCTCCACCGTCCAGCGACCCGCTGCTGGCCTTCGGCGGTGTCGACTCAGCCGGCGGTGTCGACTCAGCCGGCAGTGCCTGCTCAGCCGGCGGCGGAGCCGGTGCCACCACGGTGTCCGTCGTCGCCCATGGCCACCAGTCCCCGTGGACCGGTTCCGGCCCGCCGGCGGAACCACCCTGACCGCTGGCGGCGCCGACCTGCCCGGCCGCGGCCGCGGTGGTGGCGGTGGTGGAGTGAGCGGCCGCGAGGGCGGTGCCGTTCCCCCCGCTGATGATGCCGGCAGCCTGCCGCTGCCAGCGGTCGATCGCCGTCAGCGCACGCGCGGCGGCTCCTCCGACCTGGCGAAGCACCACGTCTGCGTCTCCCCTCTCGAACGCGTACCGGTACAGCCGGGGCTGCCACCGCGCGGGCGTGATCCGTCCCGGCTGGGATGCGGATGTGGGGGCACCACTCTGTGCCTGCTCCAGGCGCTGGCTGTCGCGCAGCGCGCTGGGTGAGCGAAGGATCTGCGCACAACGCAGCGTCGCGTGGACGAGGATGTGCGTGAGCGCAAGCGTGTGCAGCCCCAGCCCGATCTCGGCCACGATCAGCCCGACCTGGGTCATCGACCCGTAGGCCAGCCCGCTCTTGACGTCACTCTGGGCCCGGCTGACCACGGTGGCGTGCAGGGCTGTCAGCGCCCCGACGAGAACCACCGCCACGCGGGCGGCCGGAGCGTGCGCGAACAGCGGCTCGGCGCGCAGCAGCAGGTAGGGGCCGAGGTGGATGGACACCGCCCCGTAGAACACCGCGCTGGACGGGGTCGGTCCCTCCATCGCCCGCGGGAGCCACCCGCCGACGGGGATCAGGGCCGACTTGGCCAGGACCGCGGCCAGCAGCAGGAAGGACAGCACCGTCGCGTGGGCGACCACACCCGGCGCGGTCAGGATGGCGTCCCAGCCGTCGGCGTGCGCGGGGTCACCGCCGTCGGGCGAGCTCGCGAGCTGCCCGATCCAGATCGCGGCCACCAGCAGACCGGCGTCGCCGGCGCGGTAGGTGAGGAAGGCCCGCAGGCCGTGGCGCACCGGCGCCCGCCGCTCGACGAAAAACGCGATGAGCAGCGCGGATGTCAGCCCGACGAGCTCCCACCCGAAGTACAGCGCCGGCGGGTCGCCGGCCAGGACCGTCAGCTCGACGCTGCCGCCGAACAGCAGCAGAAGCAGGTGGAACCGGGCGAAGCCGGGCTCCCGGTGCAGGTAGCGGGCCGACACCGCGCCCGTCAGCCCGACGAGGACGGCGGCGACGAGCGCGAACGGGACGGAGACGGCGTCCGCGCTCAGCTGCCAGGTGAACGTGTGTTCCCCGGCGCCGAACCACGGACCCGCCTCGGCGCCGATCGACTCGTGGCCGGTGAGGAGCATGCCGCCGGCGAGCACCGCGCAGGCGAGGGCCACGACGGTGAAGGACGACGCCACGACGGCCCTGGTCAGCCGCTCCGACCGGGCCCGGCCGAACCACATGAGGCCGGCGAGCGCCGTGACGGCGACGGCGGGGGCGGCGACCGCGGTCACCAGCGCCGCGGGCAGGAGCCCACCGGAGGTTCCGCCTGCCGGGTCGCCGGTCATGAACTGTCCTGCCGGACCGGTCGCGGTTCGTGGGCCTGTTCGGGCAGCCGGATGACCGCCGCCTGACGGCGCCCGCCCGCGCCCGGCTCCGGAACCGGCTCCGGAACCGGGTCGAGAACCGGCTCGGGAATCCGCTCGGGAACCGGTGTGCCGAAGGCGGCGAGGACGTGCGCGGGCGGCAGATGGTCACGCTGGCCCGCGTAGTAGTGCTCCGAACGGGCCACCACAGGCAGGCGCAGGCTCTCCGGTTCGTGCGCCTCGAAACCGCCGTCGCGGTGGACCCAGGTCCGTGGCGAGTACGGATCCCAGGCGACGAGCTGGATCCAGCCACCGTCGACGAGCCTGCGCAGCGGCGGGCTGTCCCGCACGACACGGGCCAGCAGCTCCGGCTCCGCCTCCACGATCACCAGCAGCCGCATCGGCTCGTGGATCTCCACCGACTGCCAGGGCATGCCGGTGCGCAGGTCGGAGGCATGCCCGTCCATGACGCCCACCAGACCGCTGATGTTGTGCGGCAGCTTCGACCCGGCGCCGAACCCGGTGGGGTCGACCCGGCTGAAGTAGTACTCGAGGCTGATGCCGGCACCGACCGGCCCCGCGGACAGGAGCAGCCGGGTGAGCACCGACCCGTCCGCATCGGTGGTGGGGTCGTAGGAGACCAGGAAGGATCTCCGGTCGAGGTACAGCCCGCGGGTTCGCGAGCGCCGCCCGATCACGCAGGTGGCGTTGGTGCTGTGCCCGTACTCGGGGCGTGACTGGGCGATGTCGGTCGAGCGCCCCCGCACGTGGGCGTGCGCGGCACCCGCGGCCACGTCGGGCCCGACCGTTTCGAACCGGCGGCAGCGCTCGTGCGCGTCGAGCTCGACGGCCGACCGCAGCGCCTCGGTGGCCCGGGCGAGCGGGGCCTGCAGGTGCGCGGGCACGAGGTCGGTGTCATAGCAGGCCAGCGAGCCCTCGCAGGTGTCGTGGTGGCCGCCGACGAACCAGGTGCCCGGCCCGATCGGGCGTCCCCGGCGCGCCAGCTCGGCGCGGACCCGCGGGTGGTTCGCCATGGCGGCGAACGCCCGCGCGTTGGGGCCGCTGCGGCCGCCGCCGGTGGCGCTGCAGTCGTAGGCCGCCGCATGCGGGTTGTTCACGCTGGACGAGCCGTGCCCGATCACGAAGACAAGTGGCCCTGCCGGACCGGTCATGCCGATCGTCGTGAGCAGCGTGTCGACGATCTCGGCCATCTCCGCCACGGTGAACCCCGGCCGCAGCGGACGCGAGCCCACACCGGGCACCAGGCCGACCGTCTCCACGGCCTCGGCCGTCTCGGCGGCTTCGAGGGCGAGGCGCGTCCGCGGGCGCTCGCCGTCCCGGCGATCGTCACCCCGGTGATCGCTGGCCCGGTGATCGCTGGCCCGCGGCCGGCCCCGCTCACCGGCGCTCCTCGGCGCGACGGCGCCGACTGCCAGCGGGACCAGCCCGGCGAGCCCGGCCACCGCGGCGTACCCGGCGGGACGTCCGGAGCGGCCGCGGGCGGCCGTCAGGATGTGGTGGCGGTGGGCGTCACGGCGCCGTGACCGCTCGTAGGCCGCCACCTCGCCGGCCTCCACGGCACGTTCGACGACCAGGGTGTCGGGCGTGATGGCCACGGGGCACAGCGCCCGCGGGCGGACGTCGTCGAGGCCCTGGTAGGCCATCGCGACACCGAAGTATCCGGCGGCGCCGAAGGTGCGGACCCGCGGGTGGATCTCCTCCAGGTGCCGGCGCAGCGACTCCTCCCGCTCGTCCATGCAGAACACGGCCTGGAAGTCGGCGGGCGGGGCGATACCGGGGAGGCGCTGGTCGTGCGCGATGAGGGCGTCGAGGATCTGGGTGCGGTAGCGCCGCTCGTACGCGAGGTGCAGCAGCCAGCGCCGCTCCCGCGGCCCGAGCCCGGCGACGGCGCCGAGCCAGGCCCCCGCCCACCGCGGGTCGCCGAGCAGCTCGGTGTCGACGTCCATGATCTGGGCGAGGACGAACGCCTCGTAGACCAGCTCCAGGTCCGCCCCGCTCTGCGCGCCGGGGCCAAGGAGGCCGAGGGGGCCAAGGACCTCGGGGCCGGCATCGGGGCCGACGAGGCGTCCGAGCAGGTTGTGGGTGGCGACCGCCTCGAGCGTCAGCTGGACGGCGAGATAGTCCATGAGGCGCGCCGGCGCCGGCTGGGACGGGGCCCGGTCGGGGTGGCACTCGAACTGGCGGACCATCCCCGCCCAGCCGCGCAGCGACACCAGCGTTGCCCGTATCGCGCCCGCCCAGGCATGCACCGGCACGCCCAGCGACCACAGCGCCCAGGCGACCGTCCGCGGCGCCGACCAGTCGCCCCGGAGCTGCTGACGGAGATGGCCGCCGAGCAGGGCCCAGAGCGGGTCGTGAGGGGCGCCCATCGTGCCGTAGAGGTGCCGGAACGCGGTGAGCAGGCCCTGCTCGCGATGCGGCAGGTCCCAGGCGGCCATCCCCTGGTCGAGGAAGGCCGCGCACAGCGCTGTCAGCACCGGGTGGACAGCCTCGTCGACGTCCACGCCGAAACGCTCGAGCAGCTGGTCGCGGCGGCGCGGGAGGGCGGGCCGCGGGACGGCCGGCGGGGCGTGACGCGCCAGGTCGGCCCACAGTTCGGTCAGCAGCCGGGCCCGCAGGGCGGCGCGTGCGGTGGTGCGGCCCAGCCGGGTGCGCCGCCGCTCGGACGGGAAGCGCCGCCGGGCCTGCCGGGTCAGCTCGTCGCGGCGCGCCGCGGAGACCAGCGGGTGGAACTCACGCAGCTCCCCGCCGTCCGACAGCCGCCACGGAACCCCGGCGGCACGGGGGACGTCGACGAACAGCCCGAGCCGGGCGAGCCGGAAGTCGTCCCAGCTGGGCCCGCCCGGGACGATCTCGGTTCCAGGACGGGTGCCGGTGCCCCCGATCGCCGGGGCGGAACTGTCGTGCTGCGCCAGAACGGCGACGAGGTCACGGGCCAGGATGCGGCCGGAGGACAGGTGGGCGGCGAACGACTCCTCCGTCTGGAAGGCCTGCGTGCCCAGCATCGCCGAGGCGTGCTCGACCGCGCGCGAGAACGGGAGCTCCTCCAGGGCGTGCAGCGGGTTGTGATGCGAGAAGTACCCGAGGGGGGCCTGCGGCGGCAGAAGCTCTGCCACCTCCTCGACAATGCAGGTGATCAGCTCGCTCTGGTCCTCGACGTGAGCCATGTCCCCTCCCGTCCCCCGATGGTGGCGGCCCGGTTCTCCGGTTTTCTCCCAGATCCCGCAGGTACCGCGTGATCTGGGACGAATACGCGCCTCCCGGCGCCCTGGGAACGGTGCCGACTGGCCTTTTCCGCCGGTGACGGGAGGCCCGCACCGGTCTTTCCCCGCCGGCGGAGCCGACCGGGACCGCTGCGCTGCGGAAAACCCCTGCCGAAGACGGCCGCGCATCCCGCGAGAAATGCGCGGCCGGCTCCACCCCACCCCAGGGCCGACCAGGCTGACCGGTGCGCCAGCGGCGCTCCGGTCGCCCGACATGTATCAGTATGGGGGACTCTGGGCCCACTCGGCACGTGCCGATCATCGCGGTGGCGAGAATCACCGGAACGCTTTCGGCGACCATCGCCCCGGGCCACCTGGGAATTCCCGTGCATTCCGTCGCCCGTCGAGGGCGTGACCTTGCACAATGCTTTACGGCAAGCACCGCCGGCGGATTGCGCGAAGGTCCCGCCCCACATCATCGGCAGCGCCGGAGAACGGAAGGTGGCTACGGGGGTGGTAAGTTTGATTTTCGTATGGACCATGGCCGATCCGGCCCCGGGCAGCCCACGCCGCCCCGGCGCCGGGGCGCGGCCGGGCGAGGAGGCCGACGATGGGGCGAACCGCGCGGGAGTGCTCGATCGCGAACGCGCTCGCTGTCGTCGGCGAGCGGTGGAGCCTGCTCACCCTGCGGGAGATCCTGCTCGGGGTGCGCAGGTTCGACCAGATCGTCGAGAACACCGGGGCGAGTCGGGACATCCTGGCAGCGCGGCTGCGCACCCTGGTCGAGGCCGGTGTGCTGGAGAAGAAGCAGTACAGCGAGCATCCGCCGCGGCACGAGTACGCGGCCACCGAGGCCGGCCGGGCGCTGACGCCGGTGCTGCTCGGCCTCATGGACTGGGGCGACCGGTACGTGACCACCGGCCCGCCGCCGACGGTGTGGACCCACGAGTGCGGCGCGGAGCTGCGCCCCCGGTGCGTCTGCGCGCACTGCGGGGAGCAGGTGGACATGCGGAGGACGACGGTCACCCGGCTCGGTGAGGTGAGGGCCCGCCCGTAGCCCGCCCGTAGCCCGGCCGCGCCGACGGGTGCCCGCGGTCCGCCGCCCGGCCGAGCCGGGCGGCGACCTACCTGCCCGTCTGTTGCCTGTCCGTTCTTCGGAATCCGCTCGGGGTTCCGAAGAACCGGCTCAGGCGAGAACGGAGTCGAGCTCGCCGCGGATCTCCTCGGGCGTGACGTTCGGCTCGAAGCGGCGGACGACCTTGCCGTCCCCGTCCACCAGGAACTTGGTGAAGTTCCACTTCACCTCGTCGGTTCCGATCGCCTCGGGCCGCGAGCGCTGGATGTGCTCGAAAAGAAAGCCGGAGTCGGGCCCGAAGTCGCCGGGGGCCTGTTCCCGCAGGTAGGTGTAGAGCGGGTCCGCGCCGGGGCCGTTGACCTCGATCTTGGCGAACAGCGGGAAGGTCACGCCGAAGTTCGTCGAGCAGAAGTCCTGGATCTCGGCGTTGGTGCCCGGCTCCTGCCCGGCGAACTGGTTGCACGGAAAGCCGAGGATTTCCAGGCCGCGCCCGTTCAGCTCGCGGTACAGCGCCTCCAGGCCCTCATACTGCGGGGTGAGGCCGCACTTGCTGGCGACGTTGACGATGAGCAGCGTCCTGCCGGCGAAGTCACGCAGTGGGCGGGGGGCGCCGTCCGTCGCCTCGACGGTGAAGTCATGGACAGTCATGGTCGACCTGGCTCTCGATGGGCGGACCCGGCGGCGGGCCCGGCGGCGGGCGCCGAACAGGCGCGGACACATCGGACGCTACCTGCACCGCCAGGATTCTGTCACCGCCATGGTGGCGAAATCTGCGGGCAGCCCGTCAGGCCAGCGGCGTGCGCATCTGGACGAACGACATCTCCCGCCGCGCGGTGAAACCGAGCGCCTCGTACAGCCGGATCGCATCCATGTTCGACACCACGACGTGCAGGAACGGCCGGTCGCCGCGGGCGTGCACGCGCAGAGCCGTCGCCAGGATGAGCCGGGTGGCGAGCCCCTCGCCGCGGTGCGCCGGATCGGTGCACACGGCGCTGATCTCGGTCCGGCCGGGGAAGCGCATGCGCTCCCCCGCCATCGCGACAAGCCGGCCGCCACGGCGGATGCCGAGGTAGGTGCCGAGCTCGACGGTACGCCGCCCGAACGGCCCCGGCTGGGTCCGCGCGACCAGGTCGAGCATCTCCGGGACGTCCGCCACGCCGAGCCGGACCGCCTCCGGGTCGGCCCGGGGCGCCAGATCATCACCCAGCAGCTGGACGGCGGGCACCGCGGTCACCACGTCCCACCCGGGCGGCGGCAGCGACTTGAGGCCGGCGAAGCCGAGCAGTGCCCCGGGCCCGACGAGCGCGGCGAGGTCTCCCCAGGCGTCGGGGTCCTTGTCGTCACTCACCGCCGCGAACGGCGACATCTCGGGTGGGTAGCGCGCCGCCCGCCCGTGAGCGATGGCGACATGCGCGTGGACGCCTGACAGCGATGCCCAGACCGGGTTGTCGAGCGCGGACTCCGGGGTGGTGACGGCCACCGATCCGGCGAGTGGCTCCGGCAACGCGCTCGGGCTCGCGCCCGTCGGACCCATCCAACCTCCCGCCGGCGACGGGCGCCGAAGGACGCCCCCGGTCAGACTATGCGCCGCCGCCGAATCGGCGCGAAAGGCCCACCCCGGTAACACGGGCGCCGGCACACGAGCCCGCGCACGGACGCCCCTGCCGCCCGCCTGAGCCAACCGGGGGGCGACCGCAGGTGGTGTTCCGACCGGCGACACGCCGCGCCGCGCGGACGCACGACGCTTGACACGCGACAGCCGAACCCTCCGACCTCGGGCGCTCGAGGCTCCTCCGGACCGGCCCGGGTACCCCCGTCCAGAGGTGCCCGCGGTCACCCCACCCGCCGAAACCGCGCCCGAATTGTGCCTGGATCAGGCGAATCCCGCGTCGCCGCGGCCCCGCCCGTGGCGTGGTCGGCGGAAACTGAGAACGAATTTAGCACATAAGCGGCGCGGCCGGTCGAGGCGTAAACAGGTCGCCAGATTAGCCGCCAGACAACACGGTCGTGCCAGAGCGGCCAGCAAGAATGCCAGACTGTCAACTCCGCATGCGGCCGTGGCCGTTCGATCCGGGCGATCGCGCGGGATTCCAGCAAAACAGAACCAATCCACCATCACTACAGAAACACAACGGAAACACTCTGATACCACTTTCGGCTATCGCCCGTCGCGGGGCCGAAGCGCCCGCCAGGCAACCCGTCCGACCTGTCCCTAGCATGTGCAACGCGCATATGACCTGCACTGATGGTTCGGTTTCGGCTCGGGACCGACCCGGACGCAGCGGCGCATCGGGGCGACGGCGAGGGGGCGAAGATCGACGCGGTCAGCACGGCCGAAGACGGGCTCCAAACCGGTGCTCACCAGCACCGGAATGCACCGCGGAACGGCCAGGGAGACATATTCGTCCACGCCGGCGGCAGACGTTGGAACAAAAGCGCCTGTGACCGGCCGGGGACGCTTCATCGGGATTCCGGGGCGCCCCCCGGAAGCGGCTCCGGGGCCACCGGTCAGGTCGGGAACACGCTGCGGCCGAATGCATTCACCGTGGCTGTTTCGGACCGCGGCGGACCGGTCCTGAGCCACCGACCACCGACGACGAGGACCTGATCGATGTCAGAACACGCAATCGCTCGTCATCAGGTGCAGCGGCCACCGACCGCGCGTGAGCTGATCGGGCCGCCGGTCGCGTCGGTCCTCGCCGTGATGCTCATCGGCCTCGCCACTGCTGCCTCCTCGCCCGCCGGGGCGCGCGGGCCGGTGCTGTTCTGCGCCTGCGTCGCCGCCATGATCGTCGGTTTGGCAACCGTCATGGCCGTCCGCAACCGCCAGCTCGCCCGCGAGCTACGTAACCGGATCGTCACCCTCGAGTCGCGGGCCAGGACCTCGTCCGCACACACCGAGCGCCTTTCCCGCGAGGTTCTCCCCCTCGTCGTCACCCGTCTGCGTGAGGGCACCACAGTCCAGACGGCCCTCGCCGAGGCGCCGCGCGGCACGGACGACGCCCACCTGCACATCCTGCGCACGGTGGCCGAGGAGGTCAGCCGCGGCGAGCGCATGCGATCCGCCGCGATGGCGGCCTGCGCGAGCGCCGCCGGGCGCATGCAGGCGCTGAGCACCAGCATGCTGGCCGACCTGCGCGCGATGGAGGAGCGGCACAGCGAGGAGGTCCTCGGCGACCTGCTGCGGCTCGATCACCTCACCGCCCAGGCCAGCCGGCTCGCGGACAGCATCGCGGTGCTCACCGGCGGGCGCTCCGGCCGCCGGTGGACGAAGCCGATCGTCATGGAGAGCATCCTGCGCGGGGCGATGGGACGGATCAGCGCCTACCAGCGGATCCGGCTGCACTCGACCAGCACGGTGGCGGTGGTCGGCTACGCCGCCGAAGGCGTCATGCATGCGCTGGCCGAGCTCATGGACAACGCCACCAGCTTCTCCCCGCCCTCCGAGGAAGTGCACGTCTACGTCGAGGAGGTACAGACCGGCGTCGTCATCACGATCGAGGACGGCGGCCTGGTCATGGGGCAGGCGGCACTGGCCCGAGCCGAGCGCGCGGTCTCCGCGGAGGCGCTCGACCTCACCACTCTCTCCGGCACACGCCTGGGACTGGCCGTGGTCGGCGTCCTCGCCCGCAAGCACGGCCTGACCGTGTCCTTCCGTCCCTCGTCCCGGGGCGGCACCGGGGTCATCCTGATGATCCCGCGCCAGCTCATCACCGCCCCCCGCTCCGTGGAGCCCCCGCCCGCGCTCGCGGACACGACCGACGCGACCACCACCGGCCTGCGCACCACCGTCACGGCCAGGGCCCCGCGGGCCCTGCCCCCCGCGCCCGCCGCCGCGGCGGCGGCGAGCACTCTCGTCCCGCGCACCGGGCCGGCGGGCGGAGCCGACCTACGTGGCCTCAGCCTCCCGCCACGGCGTTCCGACCGGGCGGACCGGACCGACCAGCCCGAGCGATTCGACCAGCCCGAGCGGACCGACCAGCCCGAGCGGACCGACCGGCCGTTCGCCGCGACGGCCGAGGGATCCCTGCCGACCCGCGGGCACGGCGCGTTCCAGCACCGCGGCACCACCAGGAACCTGCCACCGGACGTCCAGGGCACGCCCCGTCGCGCTCTGGACGGGGACGTCTCCACCACCGCCGATCTCGGCACCGCGGGAACGTTCGCGATGAGCGGCACGCTGCGCGCCGTCGGCGGGCTCGGTGCCGTGGACGCGGGCGCCGTGACCGCGCGGATCACCCTGCCCAAGCGGGCCCGCGGCCAGTCCCTCACCGCCAGCACCAGCCGGGCCGCCGCGCCGACGACCACCCGTCCACGCTCGCACCGGGCCCGCCGCAGCTCCATCGCGAACTTCGCGGCGTTCCGCCGGGCCATGCGCCCGGCGGGATCCGCCAGCACACGGACAACGCCCGCCCGCCCAGCTCCCGCGCCGGCGGAGTCCGCCTCAGCCCCGTCGCCCCTGACCCCGGTACCGACGGCGTCATCGCCCGTGACCCCGGCACCGACGACACCGTTCACCGCATCATCCGGCGAGGTCGCCGGCGTGCCCACGCCCGTCGAGGCGACGCCCGTCGAATCAGCGCCCGCCGAGACGACAGCCGCCAGCAACGGCCCGGACGACACCGCACCCGCGCCCGCACCCGAACCCGCACACCACCCCGCTCCGCGCCAGGCGCCAGACCCCACGTCCACAGCCCCAGCACAACACCTGTACCACACACACCACTGCACCCA
>NZ_JBFLUG010000057.1:0-50163 GCF_041008525.1 Parafrankia sp. FMc2
TGTGTTTAAGTGACTGGGGCTGGCGGGGTCTGGGTGGGCGTCGTGCCTCGACGGCAGTCGTGGCCAGGCCGGCGGCCACCAGCATGGTGTCGAAGATGGCGGCTGCCTCCGTCGCGGGGAGCAGCCCGGCTTCGTGGTTTCGCCAGCCGCGGGTCTCGGCACCGTCCAGCACGATCTCGATGTCGGGCTCGGGATCGGCGCCGGCCGCGACGAAGACCAGGCGGCCGCCGGCAGGGATCTCACGGTCCCGCAACGGCCGGTTCTCCCACAGCTCCAGCGACTCCTCGGGGGACCAGCTCTCGTCCCGCAGCGGCGTCTGCCAGGCAGCCCGCCCCGGCCGGTAGACGTGGAGGCGGATGCGCACGCCGCGGCAGCGGAAGTGCAGGCCGGTGCCGTCATGGGCGACGGCTTTCATGTCGACGGGAATGCCGCTGCTCGCCGGGCACGTGACGAATCCCCGGTCCCGGAGCCGGGCGAGCCATGATTCGAACGTCAAGGCGGGGTCTCTCCTCCTGCCGCGGGCCGCTCCGGCCCGGCGCCGCCACTGCCCCGGCCGGCCGCCGAAGCAGGCCCGGACAGAGGACGGGGCGGGGGCACCGGGCGCGGGCGGGCCCCGACGGCACGACATCGGGACGCGCGGACGCGCGGACGCGCCAAGGACCGAACGCGCTGAGATACGGGCGGAGCTCACGGCGCGCGGTGCTCGGCACCGCGCAGCTCCGGGACGGCACGTGATCACGCTCCGGCTACGGCCGGCGCGACCCGGCTGGCTTCAGCCTGGGCGCTGGTTCGCTGGGCGGAACGTGATCCGGAGGCCCCTCACGCCCTTGCCCGACCGACGGAATCCGTCCGGGCGACGCCGGGCGGCCGATCTAGGCGGAACGCGGCGTCAACGGGCGCGAGGGCAGGGACAACACCGCGGGCAGGCAGCCGTCAGCTCCAGACGCCGGAAGCCGGCGGAGGAAGCGGACTGCAAGCGGAGTGTCACCAGGCCATTATGCACGCGGACACGACCGGCGGGCGCCAGGCGGCGGGCACCCGACACCCCGCATGATCACCCTCGTTGCCTCCACCTGGGGCGCCCCGACCCGGGGTCCGCTGACTGACCTGACTGTGACGAGAGTCATGCGGCCGGGTACAGCCGGACGGGGTGAGTCGGGGGGGTGAACGACGCGGGCCCGCGGGTGGTCCGGACGGGCGGTTGACGCGGATGACGGGCGGGCCGGACGGGCGCTCGGCGTGGACGGGCCGTCCGGAAGCGGGGCTGGCCGCGACCGTCCGTCAGCTGCCGACCGCGTGGCGGCGCAGCAGTGTCTCGAGCTCGTCCGGCGCCTGCTCCTGGGCCGACGCCTGCGCCGCCGGCTTCCCGGTCTCGGCCGCGGGCGTGGCAGTGGCCTCGGTGGCAGCGGGCTGGATCAGGCCGCCGTGCGTGCCGGGCGGATGAACCTGGACGCGACCGGGGCGCG
This sequence comes from Parafrankia sp. FMc2, assembly GCF_041008525.1. NCBI lineage: Bacteria > Bacillati > Actinomycetota > Actinomycetes > Frankiales > Frankiaceae > Parafrankia > Parafrankia sp. FMc2. The sequence goes on from NZ_JBFLUG010000057.1 coordinate 1,467, forward strand.
AGGTGTTCGGGCGGGCGCCGGGCCGCGGCACAGGGCGGACCGCGCCGCCGGGGCGGTAGGTGCTCCCGCCGCTGGCGGCAGGGGCGGTCCCGTGCCCGGTCCCGCCGCTCTCTGCCCCGCTCTGCGCGCCGGCGGCGTACTCGTAGTAGGCCGCCTGCTCGACGTCGCCGGCGTGCCCTGCGTACCCGGTGTTGTCCTGCGCCGCGTATCCGGCCTGCTCCGCGTGGGCAGCCGGCCCGGCCTGCTCGACGTAGCCAGCCTGCACGACGTACTCGGCGTACTCGGCCTGCTCGGCGTACTCGGGCTGCACCGCGTACTCGGGCTGCACCGCGGGGTCCGCAACCGGGTCGGCTTCGGCGGTGTACTCGACGGGGTCCGCCCGGACGTACTCGACGTACTCCACCCGGCCCATGTGGTCGCCGTGTCCGGGGTGCTCGCCGTACTCCGCGTAGGCGGTGCGCAGCACCGTCTCGCCGGTGTAGGGGTCGCCCGCCTCCGGCTGGGGGACGGCCACCGCCCCCGAGCCGTCACCGGCGGCCTCCGCATAACCAGCCTCCGCATAACCAGCCTCGGCGTAGTCCGCCGCCGCGTAGTCCGCCGCCGCATAGTCGGCTTCCGGGTAGCCGGCGACAGCTGCGTGGTCGGACTCGTCGTAGCCCGTGTCCTCCTCGTAGCCCGTCTCCCCGTCATGCTCGGTGCCGATGGTGTAGCCGCCGTCCGCGGCGGCGTCCAGGTGGTCGAGCGGGTCGTGGTGGGGGACGCCGTCATCGTCCGCGTCCTCCTCCGCCGAGCCGGCGCCGTAGGACGCAGCGGCCCCCTGGGAGCGATCGACGAGGGCGCTGAGGTCGACGGTCTCGGCACGCGCATGGGCGAGGTCCTCGGCAGTCAGGCTCTCGTCCGTGCCGCCGGCGGAGAGCCGCACCGGCTCGTACTCGGCACCGCGGTTCGTCCCGCCGCGGCCGGACCGCTGCGCGCCGTGGCCGGCGCCGCCGGACCAGCCGCGGATTCCCCCACGGGCCCGGGCGGCCCGGTCGGCGGCAATGCGGCGGTCCAGCGCGGCCCTGGAGCGCACCAGCCGGCGGTGGGCCTGGGCGGACCGGCGCAGGTGCAGCACGTAGCCGGCTGTCGCGGCGTCCATGATGATCTGCACGACGATCCACATGCCGCCGAGGGTGGCGGCGAGGATGGCGCTGACCGGCAGCGCGACGAGAAGCATCAGCAGCCGCTGCCGGCGCAGCCGGACGAGCCCCGCGTGCTCGGCCTGCACCGCGCGGACCGCCCGCTCGGCGGAGACCTTACGGAGGGCTCCGGACCTCGGTCCGAACAGGCGAGGGGCCTCCCCTGGCTCCTCGTAGGTTCCCGTCTCGTCGGACTCTCCGGCCGGCGCCGGCGCGGACGTCCCGGCTGCCGGTGGCACCGGCGCCGCGGCATGCGACTGGGCGGTCTCCGGCGCAGGGCTCGCAGGGCTCGCCGGGCCCACGGCGGCCCCGTCCGCCCCGGCCTGCCCGTCGCCCGGTCGTTCACCGGAGCGCGAATGCGCCATCCCTGTAGCCTCCTGTGGCCCCATCGCCGGGCCCTCCGACGGGGCCCCCCGGGTCAGCGGGCTCATCCCGCCGCGCTGGGAACCGCGCCGGGAGAGCACCCGCATCGCGGCGGAGAAGCGGTCCGCGGACCGCTGTTCCACCGCGGAGTCATGGTGACGTAGCCACATCGGGATGAGGACGAAGCCCCAGACAGCGACGATCGCGAGCCAGATGATCGCACTCACGCGGTCACTCTCCGCAATGCCGCCAGGGCGTCGTCTGGTGATCGGACGTCCTGCGGGCGACGCACATCGGCACCGGCTCCGGCGGGGCGACTCGCCGGGCGGCAGGCAGGAGCGGATCTGGTCCCCGCCCGCCCGCCGCGAACCAGGCGCGGATCAGACGCGCCGGGCGCGGGATGCGCGAGCGAACGGACCATCTCCGATGCCTCTTCTCGATGTCGTCGTTTACGATTTCGTGCTCGACGCTAGTGAGCGGAATGCGCGCGGTCACCGACCGGAACCCCGCGTGTCGCACTCGTCGGCGAGGTTCGCCGGCCGGCTGACTACTGTCAATGCGAGGGGGCACCGATCCGGGCCAGGCGATATCACCACCCCGCCCGCATGGCCCCCACCACGAACACCCAACACCGGGCAGCCAGGTCGCCGGGGCGTTCTCGTCAGCCCTGGAGCCCGCGGAGGCTTACCGAAGCCGGGGCGTTGTTGCGGGGAAGTGTGGCCGGAGGGTGTCCGGGAGAAGCCCCGCCGGCTGCCGGGACAGTACGGAGCGCGGTTCGAGGACTGGTCACGGCGGGACCATCGGCACCCGCCGGTCGGACGCAGGCCCCGCCCGCGTGGCGCTTCCCGAGCCTCGGGAGCTTCAGGAGGAGGCCGAACGGGCGAGGTTCCAGCGCGCCAGCAATCCGTCGGGGACGTCCTCGGTCGTCAGCGCGTAGCAGATATGGTCGCGGTACTCGCCGTCGATCGCGAGATATCTGCGGTGCAGACCCTCCTCGCGGAAGCCGAGCTTCACCAGCATCCGGCGGCTCGCCGCGTTCTCCGGCCGCACGTTCGCCTCCAGCCGGTGCAGGCCCACCGGCCCGAAACAGTGGTCGGTGACGAGGGCCAGCGCGGTCGGGGCGATGCCCTGCCCGGCACATGCACCATCGATCCAGTAACCGACGTGGCCACTGTTGAAGGCGCCGCGCACGATCGTGGAGACGGTGAGCTGCCCCACCAGGCGGCCGTCGAGGGCGATGACGAAACCCAGCGCCGAGCCGGCCCGGGACTGCGCCCGCAGCCGGTGCATCATCTGCATGTAGACACCGACGGTCTGGCGCTCGTTCCAGGTCGCTCGGATGGGCGGTGACCCGGGCCGGGTGGCCTCCCAGGGCGCGAGCCAGTCCGCGTTCCGGGTGCGGACCTCGACCCAGGCTCCGGCGTCGCGCAGCCGCATGGGACGGACGACGACGTCGTCATGACGCAGAACCGCCGGCCAGCCGGGAGCACTCACCCGGCACCATCCCCCGCCGCGGAAGCCCGCCCGGAAGGGGGGAGGTGCCCGGCGCCGGAGCCGCTGGGGCCAGCGTGGCTCGGGTCGGCGTGGCTCGGGTCGGCGTGGCTCGGAGCGGCGTGGCTCGGAGCGGCGTGGCTCGGAGCGGCGTGGTCGGTGTCGCCGCGCAGCTGGGCGATCGCGTGCGCGACGACCGGGGCGAGCACACCGATCCCGTCCCGGACACCGCCGGTCGAGCCGGGCAGGTTCACGACGAGCGTGGCCCCGACGGTGCCGGCCAGGCCGCGGGAGAGGACCGCGGTCGGCACCTTGTCCCGCCCGGCGGCGCGCAGCGCCTCGGACAGGCCGGGCAGTTCCCGCTCGAGCAGCCCGCGGGTGGCCTCCGGTGTGACGTCCCGCGGCCCCAGCCCGGTGCCTCCCGTGGTGACCACCAGGTCGGTGCCGGCGTCCGCGGCGGCGCGGATCACCGAGGTGATCTCGGCCTGCTCGTCCGGGACGATGACCGCGGCGGGCACAGCGAAACCGAGCGCGGCCAGCGCCTCGACGAGCAGCGGCCCGGAGCGGTCCGGGTAGACGCCGCGATGGGCCCGGTCGGAGACGGTGACCACCAGTGCCCGGGCGCCGGCCGGCGGCACCGGCGGGCCGGTCACCGGCCCCCGCCGCCGCGGTGCCAGTCCCCCGTCTTCCCGCCGGTCTTGGCGACGACCCGAACACCGGTGAGCTCGGCCTCCGGATCGACGGCCTTGATCATGTCGTGCAGCGTCAGGCCGGCGACGGCGACGGCGGTGAGAGCCTCCATCTCCACCCCGGTCCGGTCCGTGGTGCGCACGGTGGCGGTGATGTCCACACCGTCGTCCAGCACGGTCAGCTCGACCTTCACGCCGGAGACCGCGATCGGGTGGCAGAGCGGAACGAGGTCCGGGGTGCGCTTGGCCCCCATGATCCCGGCGATGCGGGCGACGGCCAGCGCGTCTCCCTTGGGGACCCCCTCGCCGCGCAGCAGTTCGATGACGGCCGGCGTGGTCAGCAGCCGGCCCGCGGCGGTGGCCGTGCGCGTCGTCACGTCCTTGGCGGAGACATCCACCATCCGGGCCGTGCCCCGCTCGTCGACATGGGTGAGCCGCGCCTGGTCGGTCACCCGAGGCCCTCACCGCGGCGGGACCCGCCCGGGTGGGAGCCGTCGCTCTCCTGGGCGCCGGCGCCGGGCCCGGCCCATTCGGGGTCGGGCAGCAGCAGCGCGGGCAGCCTGGTGCCTGCGGACACCTCGGTGACCTCCTCAGGTACGACGAGCAACGCGTGGGCCGACGCCAGGCCCGACAGCTGGTGAGCGCCCTGCCCGCCAGCGGACGTCGCGACCAGTTGGCCGGAGTCGTCGCGCTCAAGGCGGACCCGGGGAAAGGTACGCTTTCCCGACGGTGAACGCATCGCTTCACCCACCGTCACGGTGACCGCGCCGGGGTGTGTATCCCCCACAAGGCCGGTTTCCGGTTTGCCGGTGGTCTTCCACGGCACCTGGGCGGCCAGGGGGGTGACGTGGGGTACAAGCCCACGCATCCGCCGCAGCGCGGGGCGGACAAAAAGTTCGAAGGACACCAGGGCACTCACCGGGTTCCCCGGCAGCGTGAACACGGGCACGCCGTTCATGACCCCGAATCCCTGCGGTTTGCCGGGCTGCATCGCGATGCGCTCGAACCGCATGTCCGCGTACCTGCTCAGGACCTGCTTGACGACATCCCGGTCACCGACGCTGATCCCGCCGGTCGTGACGACGACGTCCGTGCTCTTCAGCAGCACCTCGAACGCGGCGGCGAACTCGTCGGGGTCGTCGGAGACGCCGTCGACCCGGCGGACGATCGCCCCCGCCTCGTGCGCGGCGGCAGCGATCGCGTGGCTGTTCGAGTCGACGATCTGGCCGGGGCCGAGCGGGGTGCCGACCTCGACGAGCTCGCTCCCGGTGGACAGGACGGCCACCCGGGGTCGGGGGTGGACGGCTGGCCGGGCGACGTTCACCGCGGCCAGCAGACCGATCTGCGCGGCGCCCAGCACCGTGCCGGAGGCGAGGACGAGATTGCCGGGCGCGATGTCCTCGCCGGCGCGGCGGATGTGCAGCCCACGCCGGGGGGCCTGGTGGATCCGCACGGTCCCGGTGCCGCCGTCGGTCCACTCGAGCTGGACGATCGTGTCGGCGCCGGCCGGGAGCGGGGCCCCGGTCATGATCCGCGCGACCGTGCCCGCGAGGAGCGGTCCCGGCCGCACCGGGCCGGCCATGATCTCGTCGGAGACGGTCATCGTCACCGGCGCGGCCTCGCTCGCGGCCGCCACCTCGGCGGCGCGCGCCGCATAGCCGTCCATCGCCGAGTTGTCGAACCCGGGCACAGCGACTGTTGCCCGGACGTCGGCAGCCAGCACGCATCCGTGCGCCTCCCGGAGCACGGTCCGGCGCGGGGCCATTGGTACGATTGCGTCCAGAATGTCCGAAGCGTGCTGGTCTACCGTTTTCACGTGCACCGTCCGTTCTTTGCACTTCTGTTCTGGCCGGTCATCCTTCGCGTCAGCGGTGAGCGGGACAGCAGGACATCACGGCTGTCGGGATGGGCTCCGCCAGCCGTTCACCCAAGGGGCATTTCCCGGCCCTGGTCAGACGCCGGGCAGGCGCGCTTCCATGGCCCCACACAATTGCGCACGAAGATGCCCGACCAGTCTGCCCGCCCGTGGCAATGCTCTCCGGCAAGGGTCCACCGGAACGCGGTCCCGATCGCATATCCGGAAGTGCGCGGTCACGTCTTGTCAACACCTGCTGGTCACGGGCCGTCAACACCTCCTCAGCCCCCTGACACCGCCAGCACGGAACCGGTGCGGACCCGGCCCGGCCCGGCCCGCTGCCGTGGCCCGCGGGCGGCGGGGTGGGCCCGCGGGCAGGGGGGCATCGTCAGGCCTCGAACCGGGACGTCTCAGGCCTCGGCCTTGGGCCCGCCGGCGGCCACGTACTCCTCGAGCCACGGGTAGAAGTCGGGCCCCAGGTCCTGGCGCTCACTGGCCAGCCGGACGATCGCCTTGAGGTAGTCGAGCCGGTCCCCGGTGTCGTAGCGGCGGCCGGTGAACACGACGCCGTGCACGGGCACGGCCGCGTCCGGGTCGTCGCCGGCCTGCTCCGCCAACATCCGCAGGGCGTCGGTGAGCTGGATCTCGTCGCCCCTGCCAGGCGGCGTCGACCGAAGGACGTCGAAGATCTCCGGCGGCAGCACGTAGCGCCCGATGATGGCCAGATTGCTCGGTGCCTCGTGCACCGGCGGCTTCTCGACCAGGTCGGTGATGCGAACCGTCCGGTACCGGGCGGACGAGCGGCTCGCCGGGTCCACCGACTCCTCGGGACCACGCGGCTCCGCAAGGTGCGGCTCCGCCAGGTGCAGCCCGGACGCGGGGCCGCCCGCGGCCAGGTCCGCCAGGCCCGTCGGGTCCACGAGGCCGGTCGTACCGGCGGTGCTGCCCAGGCCGGCGATGCTGCCCGAGCCGGCGGTACTGCCCGAGCCGGTGCCGCTCGGGTCCGCCCCGACGGTGCCCGCGGCAATCGTGGCCACGCCGTACATGGAGACAGCCTCTTCGGGCACCTCCATCAGCGCCACCACCGCGCCACCGTGCCGCGCCTGCACCGCCAGCATCTCGACCAGCAACGGGTCGCGTTCGTCGATGAGGTCGTCGCCAAGCAGGACCGCGAACGCCTCGTCGCCCACGTGCGCGGCAGCGCAGAGCACGGCATGACCGAGCCCTCGCGGTGACGGCTGGCGCACGGAGTGGACCTCTGCCAGCTCCGCGGACGCACGGACCCGCTGAAGGCGGGTTTTGTCCCCTTTGCGCTCAAGCGCCGCCTCCACTTCGGCCTCTCGGTCGAAGTGGTCCTCGATGGCCTTCTTCGAACGGCTCGTGACCAACAGGACGTCCCGGAGACCAGCCCGCGACGCCTCCTCGACGACGTATTCGATCGCCGGTCTGTCGACGACAGGTAGCATCTCTTTGGGAACCGACTTCGTCGCGGGCAGGAACCGGGTTCCCAGACCCGCGGCGGGAATGACCGCCTTCGTCACCAGCATGGGCGAAACCTTAGTCCGCCAAGGGGTGCCGGAGCACCACGGCACCGGTGCGCTGGGCGTGCCCAACAAACCGCGCGCCGACCGGCCAAAGCCCGTCCCGACGCCCGTCGCCGTGCACTCGTCTCGGCACCTCTCCCGTCATCGCGTCGGCGCGGCGCGGCGCGAGGGTCAGTCGGCGCCGGGGCCCGCCAGCTGATCCACCCCCCACCATCGAGGGGCCTGTACACCACGCTGCGTGTTCGACCGGAGGGTTCTCGCCGACGACATCCGGCACCGTGGTCACCCGTCCGCGCTCGGTTCGTCACGCTCGCCGGACGCCCGCCGACACGTCTGGGCGGGGCCGGCGGGTCAGCGTCGAGCAGGCCCCCACGTGTGGGTCGATCACGGTACCGTGAGGCCTTCGCCAGTGGAGATGTCACGCCGATGGCGCCCGGGCGGATCATCATCCGCCGCCCGGACACGCGCGGAAGCGGGGCACCCGAGGGCTCGGGGGACGGGGCCGGCCGGCCTCGGGCGACCGATGCCCGCGCGGAGGGTGGGGATGGCTGTGACCGGAGGTACCGTCACCAGCAGTGACGTGGTGGGCCGGTCCGGCTCGGAGCAGAACGCGCCGGGCTCCGCCGCCGGCGCGGCCTCCCTCGGGGTGCCCGTCCGAAGTACGGGGCACCTCGGCACGCCGCCTCTCGACGCGTCCTCCTCCGCCGGCGGCTCCGCCGCGGGCAGGTCCTCCGCCGGGCCTTCCTCCGTGGGAGCGACCTTCATCACGGCATCCTCCCCGGAGGCGTCCGCCGCCGGAGCGGCGGAGGAACGGCCACGCCCCAAGATCGCGCTGCGCAGGCGGCTGCTCGCGCTGCGCCGAGCAGGCGTCCTGCCGGATCCGGCGGTCCTGACCGAGCGGGTGCTGGCACTGCCCGAGGTGGCCCGGGCCACCTGCGTGGCGGCCTACGTCGGCATGACCGACGAACCGGACACGACCGAACTGCTGGCCCGGCTGCGGGCCCGAGGCGTACGGGTCCTGTTGCCGGTCGTGCGGGCAGACCTCGATCTGGACTTCCGCGAGTTCGGGGGCACCCTGGTGCCCGGCGCCATGGGCACCCGCGAACCACCACCGAGCGCCACCCATGTGGAGCTCGGGGAGGCGGATGTGATCATCGTCCCCGCCCTTGCCGCGGACGAGACCGGGAACCGCCTGGGCCGTGGGGGCGGCTCGTACGACCGCGCCCTGACCAGGACGGCCCCCGCCACTCCGGTGATCGCCCTGCTCCACGACCGGGAGATCCTCGGCGACGTGCCGGCGGAGGCCCATGACAGGCGTGTGACGATCATTGTCACGCAGTCCAGAACCGTCCGCCCGGCCTCGCTGTGACCCCCGAGCCGGCATTCCGGAAGCCATCAGGCGCTCTCAGGCGTTAGAGTTGGCAGTCCCTACCGCCGAGTGCCAACTTCGGGAGGAGTCCGTGCCGACCTACCAGTACCGCTGCACAGCCTGCGGGCATGATCTTGAGGCCGTGCAGAGCTTCAGTGACGCGGCACTGACCGAGTGTCCTGCTTGCACGGGCCAGCTTCGGAAGGTGTTCAGCTCCGTAGGCCTCGTCTTCAAGGGCAGCGGTTTCTACAAGACCGACAGCCGTTCGGGATCCTCCTCGGGAGTCCCGGCCCGGCCCAAGGAGTCGTCGACGAGCTCGTCCGACGGCGACTCGTCCAGCAAGAGCTCCGCGTCCGCCGAGAGCAGCACGTCCGGCGGCACGTCGAGTTCGACGTCGTCGTCCGACAGCAGCTCGTCGACGAGCACGGCGTCCAGCACCGCGGCGGCCTGACCGGGCGCTCAGGCTCCCGACACGTCACCCTCCAGCCCCCGGCCACACGGTTCCACGGCCGGGGGCTGTGCCGTGCCCGCGGCACGCGGCAGGGGCACGGCACCGCCGGGCCGCCTCGTCGCTGGGCTCAGCCTGCCGCCGTCATGACACCAGCGCCTGCCGGCCAGCACCGCTCCTGCCCGCCAGCACCCGCCACGCCCCCGACGACGGCCTGCTGACGCGCGTCGCTCCCGCCGGCTCCGCCGACGCCCGCCATCCCTTTTCCGCCCTGCGCGGGCCCGGCACTGATGCCGCTCCGGTACCTCCGAACACCGCCTGCCGAACACCGTCTGCCGAGCGCACCGCCTCGTCATTCCGCGCTGCGGACCAGCGCGGACGCAGAAGGCGATTGACTCAATGAATCTCCCCGTTGCACTTCTCCATGCAATTGCACCAGGGGAAGGGAAGGCGACGCGCCAGCCGGGTGGGCATGGGATCGGTTCCGGCCGGACCACTACGCCTACCCGCCGCGCCTCCGGAGCACGCTAACGCGTCCAGCGCGCACAGCAGGACCCGAATACCGTCAACCTACGGGATCGGAACGGTTTCCTCCGCCTGGAGCGGACCGAAACCCCGCGCAGGCCAGCACCTGCCGGCCGGGTATCGGGCACATTGCCCGTTTCACGTTCCACTCGGTGGGGCACCCGGAAGCCCACGCCTGCAGCACATCCGGATCGCCCGGGGAACCCGGGCCGACTCGGCCGATCGGAGCTGCAGGCACCCCCACCCCTGGGAGGGCTCTCTACTGTTTGCGTCGGCGATAGTGCTCCACGATCCACGCGTCAACCTCACGCTTGCGCCAAACTCTGGTCCCTTTGGCGCCGCTGCCGGCCGGGGCGTTGATGACCTGCAGAGGCTCGGGAAACTTGGAGTCCTTGCGGGTCCAGTAGTCCACGGCCTGTCGCGTGATCTTGAGTTGGAACGCGATGTCCCCGATGCCCACCAACTGCTCACCGTCGTCCACGACGAACATCGTAACCACTTTGCTCTTGCTCAAGAACCTCGCTAGGGTCGTTTTTGCTTTCCGACAAATAATGGTGTGGAGGAAACCATGGCCGCAGCACCCGGCGGACACGACGAGATCGGCCAGCTCATTGACCGTGACGAGGCATACGACGAAGATCCGTGCGGAGACCCTCCGCTGCTGGTAGCGCGCTACCGGGCCTCGCTGCGCGCGGTCCTGGCAGCCAGGCCGGCGCAGCCCGACACACAGGCCCGAGCCTGGACCGGCCAGGAGCACGAGGCCTATCTCGCCGGCGGCCGGGCGACCCTGCGGACGGTCGTCGGCGCTGTGGCGGCGGCCCTCACGGAACACCCGCCGGGGCCCGCCCGGGTGGATCGGGTTACCCGACCGGCGGCGAGCGAGTAGCGGCCGACCCCGACCCGCACCCGACACGGACACGGACACGGACACGGGCATCGACCTGAGCGGCACGATGCCCGTGTCGTCGCACTCCCCTGGCGGCGGGACGCCGGTAGATTGGCCGCCGCCGGCGCCGGACGTGGCCCTCCCGGGCCGACGTCCGACACGACCCGATGGACGGACCGACGGACCGGCGGGTGGCCTGTGAACAACTGCCCGCAGGACAGGGGCCGCCCGGCGATCGAAGGAGATCATCATGGGCCACACGCCGCTGCCCGGCGACGAGCTCCCCAGCGATGAGCGGGAGATCGGCTGGGGCGACGACATCCTGCTCGAGGACGATGCCGACACCGACCTCGCCCGGTTCCTGGAGGACCTGCCGCCGCACCACGTCGACCGCTGACGGCGCCGGCCTCAGCCCCGTCGGTGTCAGCCCCCGTCAGCGTCAGACCGCTGCCGTCGGCGCGGCGGGCCACCCGGGTCCCGCGGCCGCGGCCAGCAGCTCGGCGAACCGCGCGGGCGCGTCGAGGTGCGCCGCGTGGCCGCAACCGGGCAGCACCCGCAGGTCGAACCCGAAGCGGGCACGCAGCACCGCCGCGGCATGATGGCGCACCGGCGGCGACTGCTCGCCCACGGTGATCATGACGGGTGGCGCCCCCGGCGGTGGCGCCGCCGGTTCGAAGCCGAGAAACATGGCCAGGTCACGCTCGACCATGGCCGGGTCGGCCGGCGCGTGCGCCAGACGCCGGCTCGGGCCGTAGAGGCGTAGGCCGAACGCGGCCACATCCACACCACCGCGCGGCGCTGCACAGGGTGACGATGCAGGGTGGCGTGTTCGGCGCCGTCGCGACCTCGGTCTCCGTCCGGGACGCGGTCGCCGTACGGGATCCCCCCGCTCCCCGTTCGACCCGCGGGTGATCTCCGGTGGGTCGAGCTCGGGGTCGGGTGTGGCCGTCGCCGGGGGCCTGGCCACCTTCGCCGTCGGCACCGACACCGCCGGTTCGGGCCGGGTCCCGGCTGCGGCTACGAACACGGTGGGGCTCAAGCCCTCCCGGGGGCTGGTCAGCACGCGGGGGGTCGTGCCCGCGTGCCGTTCGCTGGACTGCCCGAGCGTCTTCGCCCTCTCCGTCCCCGATGCGCACCTTGTGCTGTCGGTGATGAGCGGCTTCGATGAACATGATCCGTACACGCGCCGGTTCCCGGCGTCTCGGCGCCGGGAACCCGCCCACGTCGCCGTTCCGTCCGGTTTCAGGGGGCCGGACGGAACGGGCCGGGTCGAAGAGGCCGCGGTCGCGCCGGCATCGACCTGCTGGCCGCGGGCGGCGCCCAGCTGGTGGAGATCGACCTGGGGGCGTTCCTGGAGGCGGCCGGCCGCTCTACGACGGGCCGTGGCTGGCCGAGCGGTACGCGGCGGTGGAGACGTCTTCCGCGGGCTCACCCACCTGCGGGCGCTGCGGCGGCGCGCGGCGCGCGCCTGGGCGGCCGCCGACATCATCGTGGTGCCGACCGTCCCCACCACCTACCCGGTCGACCTACCCGGTCGACGCGATGCTGGCCGACCCGATCCGGCTCAATGCCCGACTGGGGCGGTACACGACGTTCGCCAACCTGCTCGGCCTGCCGGTGGGCGCTGGAGCCCATCCGCTCCTGACCACCTGAGCCGCGCCGGTCACAGCGTTGACTGGCCGCCCCGCACAGATGCTCGCCACTGTGATCTGCGATACACCCGCTCGAGCTAGAACACAAGGTGACCTTTGGCCTTGGATTCGGTCACCGAAGGGAGCAATACTGATCGAGCCCCGCATCTGAGGTAACCCTCATGCGTCAGCCGTGACATCGCGCCCCTCGGAGGCGACGTGACGCTCACCATCGGCAAGGAAGCCGACACAATCACCACCGCGGCTACGGCTACGGCTGTGTGCGAGCCCGCACTGCGCACACAGTCCCCGCCGCGACCCGCCTGGACGTCCCGTCCGGATCGGGCGGACCGTGCTGACCGGCCGGCCCGGACGGCTCTGACCCCCCGGACGACGCGCACGGCCGGCACCGAACACCGGATCGTCGACGAACACCGGATCGTCGACGAACACCGGGCCGTCGACGAACACCGGGCCGTCGACGACCGCCGGCTGACCGCCGGGCCCCTCGCCACCCGCGTCGAGCTCCGGGAGGAGGGTGCCGTCATCAGCCTCAGCGGGCTGCTGGTCGCCGGCGCCATCGCTGCCGCACGCACCGCGGTGGACCGCGCGGCAGCTCTGGGGCCGCGGCAGATCATCGTCGACCTGGGTGGCGTGCGGGCGATCGATCCGTCCGGCGCGGTGCTGCTGGGCGCGATGAGCCGGCACGCGGCCCGCCGGGGCTGCCTGCTGCACCTGTGCAACGCCGGGCTCCCGGTTCGCCAGGCGCTGACCGACCGAGGAGTGCGGATCGAGGTGCCCAGCACCGCCGACTGACCCCGCCCCGCCCCGCCGTGGCCCGCCGTGGTCCGCGGCCAGCCGGCAGACCTCGACGGTCGCCCCCGATCGCACGTACCGTTAGGGGGTATTTCCGGGTCACGGCGCGGGGTGGCGATGCGGGTGAAGGCCGAAGTCGACCAGGCGGCCGAGGGCCGGTCCGAGAGCGAGCCGGCAGATGCCGGCGCCGCGCCACCGGAGACGCCCCAGCCCGAGCAGGCTGCGCAGCCCGGGCATGCCACCGGGCACGGGTACAGCCCGGCCAAGGCGGAGTACACCGCCCGCCTGCGGCGGATCGAAGGCCAGGTCCGCGGCCTGCAGCGCATGGTCGACGAGGACAAGTACTGCATCGACATCCTCACCCAGGTTTCCGCGGCCACGCGGGCGCTGCAGTCCGTCGCGCTCGGCCTGCTCTCCGATCATCTGGCCCACTGTGTCGCGCAGGCCGTCACCGAGGGCGGCCCCGCCGCCGACGAGAAGATCCGGGAGGCGACCGCGGCCATCGCCCGGCTCGTCCGCTCCTGAGGCAGCCGTCGGTGGTGGGCAGGCCGCCACGCCGCCCAGTACCACGCTAGACGCTGGAGGCCTGGTCAGCGGCACCCTGGTCGCCACCTGCTCGCGGGCGGTCATCAAGGGCCTGGACGAGGTGGCGCAGGGCCGGCAGCGCGGCGACGATCGCAGCCCGGTCCTCGTCGGTCAGGGCCTCCATGGCGGCACCGATCCGCCGCTCGTGGGCCTGCAGCCAGCCGGCGATCGCCTGCTCCCCGGCCGCGGTCAGCCGCAGGGCGGCGGCCCGCCGGTCAGCGGGGTCCCGCTCCCGCCGGACGAGCCCGGCCTCGGCAAGCTGCGCGACCAGGGTCGAGACGGAGTTCGGCGCGAGCCGCAGCAGCCCCGCGATCTCACCGACCCGGATACCGTCCCGTTCGGCCACGCACTGGAGCAGCTCCACCTGGGCCATCGGCAGCGACTCCCACGGAATGTCAGCCCGGACGCTGGTGCGCAGCACCCGCCGCAGGCGTGTGACGACTTCGGTGAGGTTCGCGGCTGTCGCGACGGCGGCATCCTGATCGACGCTCATGACCGGAGAAGGTAGCGCGCGGCGAGGACGACCGGAGCACTGCTCAGGCTGATCTGACCCGGGGTAGCGTCGGTTGATGGCCGACCATGCGAGGGCCGACGACGGGACGAGGGCCACCACATCCGCCGGCGTGACCGGCGAGCGTGGCGGGCCGGGTGTCGATCCGGCCGCGGTGTTCGAACGGGTGCACCTCGACGCGACGTCCTGGGTGGATGTGGCCCGCGGGTGGATCACGGAACCCGACACTCTCTACCAGGCAGTGCGGGACGGGACGCCCTGGCGCCAGGGAACGATGTGGCGGTACGAACGCCACGTCACCGAACCGCGGCTGAGCGCCTTCATCCGCAGCGGGAGCCCGGTTCCGTTCCCGGGGCTGCTGGCCGCCTACCGCGGGCTGCGGCGGCGTTACGGCGTCGACTTCGACGGCTATGGGATGTCCTGGTACCGCGACGGGAACGACGCTGTGGCCTTCCACCGCGACCGGGAGATGCGCTGGCTCGACGAGACGGTCATCGCGATTCTCACCCTGGGTGCGCGGCGCCCGTTCCTGGTGAAGTCCCGGCACCTCCCGCCCGGGCGCAGGCTGCTCAACGACCCGTTCGCCGACCGCGGGCGTGACTTCGCCCCCCGCGGTGGAGACCTGCTGGTGCTCGGCGGTCGGGCGCAGGCCGACTGGCTGCACGCCGTTCCGCGGGTAGGCGGTGCCGTCAGCGGGCGCATCTCCGTCCAGTGGCGGTGGACGTCCCGAGCGGGCCGGCCGGAGATGGGGCCGGGTTACGGGGCCGCGCGGATGTTCTCCCGCTGACGCGGGCCCCGCTGACCAGCACGGCCCCTCCGAACCACCCGGGCCACCGGGCCGGCGCCGGCGTCCGCGTCCGCGGGCGCGGACGTGGACGCACCGGCGGAAGCCGCCAGACCGGCCGCGACGAGACCGGCCACGGCCAGCAGAACCATCGTCGTGCGGAAACCGCCGGCGGCGTAGGCGAGCGCCGACACGGAGACACCCAGGGCGGTACCCAGGCCCCGGGTCATGTTGACCACCCCGCTCGCCATTCCGCTCTGCCAGGCGGGGACGACGCTCATGATGGCCGCGTTGTTCGACGGGGTGAACAGGCCGAGGCCGCATCCGACGAGCATCAGCGCCGGCAGCCCGACCGCCGGTCCGCTGCCGCCCGCGGCCAGCAGCAGCAGACCGGCCGCCACGCAGAGCATCGCCCCGACGGTCACCGCCCGGGCGCCGAACCTGGTGACCAGCGTCGACGCGACCGGTGCGGCCAGGCCGATCGAGACCGGCAGCACCGCCAGCAGCAGGCCGACGGCGAGAGCGCTCGCCTCCGAATGCTGCGGGATGGTCAGCAGCAGGCCGAACAGCACGAGGAACGACAGCGCACCCGCCAGCAGCCGCAGCCCGATCCCGCGGCAGCCCACCACCGCCAGGTCGACCATCGGGTGGTCCGCCCGTGCCTCCCGGCGGGCGAACAGCACCGCGCACAGGACGGCGACCAGGACGAGCGCTGCCACAGCCGGTGCCGCGACCGGGCCGGACAGCGACGCGGCCGCCGACAGTGCCAGCAGCACCGCGGAGACGGCGGGCACGAGCAGCCCCAGGCCCGGCCAGTCGAAGGGCGCCCGCGGGGCGCGCTGGTGTGTCCGGGGCAGCAGGAGGACGCCGAGCACCAGGCCGAGCAGGCCGGCGGGGATGTGCGCCCAGAAGATCCAGCGCCACCCGCCGAGCTCCAGCAGCAGGCCGCCGGCCAGCGGCCCGAGCGAGAGGCCGAACGCCTGCGCCGCTCCCTGCGCGCCAAGGGCCGCGGTGAGCCGCTGCGGGCGCACGGTCGTCGCGATCAGGGCCACGCTGTTGGCCTGCAACATGGCGGCGCCGAGAGCCTGGGCGACCCGGCAGGCGAGGAGGATCCCGACGCCGGGCGCCAGCGCCGCGCCGGCCGAGGCCAGGGTGAACAGCGCGAAGCCATACAACGAGAGAAGCTTGCGGCCGGCCATGTCGGCGAGGCGGCCGAGTGCGGCGATGCTCGCCACCAGGGTGACCAGGTAGGCGAGGCTCACCCAGGTGGCGAGCCCGACGGAGATGCCCAGGTCGGCCCGGATCTCGCCGAGGGCGACGGTGACGATGCTGGCGTCCAGCTGGCCGAGGAAGCTGCCGATGCACACCGCGCCGACCGCGAGCACCGACGCCGCGGGCGACTCACGGACCCGGGCCGGGCGGGCGGGCTCGCGCAGCAGCGCGCTGGCGGCCCCGAGCGGCCGCCGGTCCCGCCACTCGCGGCGGCCGAGGTCAGGGTGGGGCATGACCCCATATTCCTCTGTGACAGAGGTATCTGTCGACGCGAACCGGTGATCTCACATCCCGCCACGTTGTCAGATGGACGGGCAGGGCGGATCGAAGCGGCGGCTACCGACATGGTGACGCCACTCGGAGCGGGTGATCGCCTTCTGGGAGCGCGCGCAGACGTTGTCCACAGCGGCACCGGGACTGAGATCCCAGACGCGGGCGGCGTTGCCGTCCGCGACGGCGAGCGAACGGCCGTCAGTGGCGGCCAGCGCCAGCGCGACCGGCTGGCCGGCCGTCCCTGCCGGTGCCGGCAGGGGCAGGCTCGCCCGCGACGACGGGCGGACCGGATTGGACAGGTCCCACAGCGCGACATCGCCGCCGGCGGCCGTGGGCCCGACCAGGAGCGCATGGCTGTCCGGCGAGAAGGCCACGGCACCGGCACCTCCCGTGGGGGTGAAGGACGTCACCCGCCGCAGGCCCCGCGGGTCACGCGGCCGGTAGATCTCCACGATCGACCGCGTCCCGGTGGGGGCCGGCACCGACGAGGCGACCGCCATCGGCAGGCCGGCGGTCGCGACCGCGAGAGTGCGCCCGTCCGGCGAGTAGGAGGCGCCTGTCACCACGCCGTCGCCGCTCAACTGGCTGGCCCGACGCGGTCGGCGGGGATCCGCAAGGGACCACAGCGAGAGCCGGGCACTGCCACCGACCAGCAGCTGGCTGGAGTCGGGGGAAAATGCCAGCGCCGTGATGGGCCCCGGGGTGCGCAGGGCCGCGAGCGCGGTCGGTTGGCGCGGATCCCGCACGTCCCAGAGCCGCAGCGAGCCGTCGGACGAACCGGTGGCCACCGTCGCACCGTCCTGGCTCACAGCGATCTCGCCCACCGCGCCGCTGTGCCCGCCAAGCTCACCGAGCCGCTCGACCGCCCCGTCCACCGACACCCGCCACAGCTGGACGTTGCTCGCGACGTCGCCACCGGCCTCGGTGGCCCCCGCCGCCGGCTCCTCCGCGGCCCGGCCGGCCGTGACCGGTCCGGCCGTGACCGGTCCGGCCGCCGTCACCACGATCACGCCGGCCAGCGGGGAGCGCCTTGGCGGCGTCACGTAGCCGACGGCACTGACCTGTGGTCCGTCGACCGGAAAGGCAGTGATCTGCCGGCCCGACGCGGGGTCGGACAGGTCCCACAGACCCGCACCGCTGTCGCCGGCCGTCACCAGGCTCAGCCCGTCCGGCGCCACCGCAAGATCGTGGACGTCGCCGGTGAGATGGCCGGTCCGCCGGACGCTCGCGGCCACGAGCGCCTGCGCGGCCGCCGTCGTCGGGGAGATCCGGTATGCCACCAGCGCGAGCTGGCCGGCGAGGTCCGGCTGACGCTCGAGCAGGCCGACGGCCTGGCGGGCGACCCGCCCGGAGGTGCCCGCGGCGGTGTGTGCCCGGACCATGCCAACGGTCTCGATCATCATGGTCATCACGACCGTGGCCACGACCCCGAAGAGGAAGACCGGGAAGAAGCGGCCGCCGCCGGACAGGCGTGACCGCCAGCCGCCCACCGCCCGTGCCCAGCTCGGCCTGGCGGACTCCCCCGCCGCTGCCTGCGTCGGAGCCGGCGGTTCCCCTGCCAGGGGCGACGGTGCCACCGGCGCGGGCGCGGGCGCGGACGGAACCGCTGCCGGCGACGTTGGCGGTGCCGGCCACACCGCCTCCATGGGAGCGACCGGGCCGGGCCTGGCCTCGAGTACGACGGTCCGATCGGCCTCGGCCTCGGCCTCGGTCTTGGACGTGGGCTCGGGCTCGGGCTCGGGCTCGGGCCGCAGGTCGGCCCCGGCGCCCGGGTCCGTCTCGGCCTCGGTGGCCGTGTCTGCCCCCGGGCCAGGTCCGTCCGCCGGCCG
Source organism: Parafrankia sp. FMc2 (assembly GCF_041008525.1). Taxonomy (NCBI): domain Bacteria; kingdom Bacillati; phylum Actinomycetota; class Actinomycetes; order Frankiales; family Frankiaceae; genus Parafrankia; species Parafrankia sp. FMc2. The sequence continues at coordinate 19,516 of NZ_JBFLUG010000057.1, forward strand.
TACCGCGGCCTCCGTGGCCTTCCCGTCGTCTGTCAGGCCCTCAGCTTCGGCCACCGAGCCGGCGCCGGGCTCGGCCTGCTCCGCGGCCGCTTCCGACCCGACCACCGCTTCCGGCTCGGCCGCGGCGACCTCGACCGCTGTGCCCGGTTCGGCCGCGGCGACCTTCCCGAGGGACCCAGCCGGTTCCGCAGCGCCGGCCGGTTCCGCAGCGGTCGCCTCGACGGCGCCGGCGGACTCGAGACGGTCGGCGGACTCGGACTCGGACTCGGACGTGGTCGCGGGTCCGGTCGCGGGCGTGGTCGCGGGTCCGGTCGCGGGCATGGGCGTGGGCGTGGTCTCAGAGTCGGCTTCGGCGCTCGGCTCTGCGCCGACCGTGGCCTCGGGCCGGGGACTGGGGAGCCGCGTGGTCGTCGTGGCGAGGTCGCCACCGAGCACACCGGGGGTGGTCTCACCGCCGTCAACCGGTAGAGGGGCGAGGCGTCCTTCCAGCATTTCCAGCAGCTCGGCCGCCGTGGGCCGGCGAGACGGGTCCTTGCGCATCGCCATGCTCACGATGTCACGGAGGGTGTCGTCGAGCCCGACGAGATCCGGCTCCGCATAGACGGCGCGCTGCAACAGAACCTGCGGCGTCCCGTTACCGAACGGAAGTCCTCCGGTGGCGGCGAAGAGGACCACACCACCCCAGGTGAAGATGTCCGACGCCGCTGTGAGCGGCTGTCTCAGAACGTGCTCCGGGGTAATAAAAGCGGGTGTGCCCATCCCGGGACCCGTACCGGCACGTGCGGGTAGGGCGACGGTGTTGAGGACACGCGACAGCCCGAAGTCGAGCAGTCGGATTCCACCCTCGGAAAGCAAAACATTCGCGGGCTTCAGGTCAGCCGAGACAAGACCGGCACCATGGAGCCCGGTGAGCGCGGACACCAGTCCATGAGCGAGTGCCCACACCTCGGCCCGCGGGAGAGGACCGGCGTGCGCGACTGTGAATGCCAGGCTGGGGGCATCGACGAACTCCGTGACGACGTACGGGGGCGCAGCCGCCGTGTCCGCGTCGATGATCTCGGCGAGGGTGGGCGGTGCCAGTGCCCGGACGGTCTCCAGGTCGGCCCGCAGCCGCCGGCGGAATTCGTGGTCGCGGGCGAAGGCCGCGCTGATCACCTTGATGACCACCGCGCGGCCGGCCGGATCCCGACCAAGATAGACCGGCCCGGTTCCCGCCTCGAGGAGCTGTCGTTCAACCGCATACGGACCGATTGAAATCGGCCGATTGCCGCGGGAACGTCCGAGGTGTCGCCGGGCAACGACCACAGGTCGGCACCTCCGAAATATTCGCGAAACCCCGTAACGGGACGTCGCGGTCACATGGGACGTATCCGCATGCTATCGACGCAGGCAGGCGCCTGAACGGGCCGGTTACTCTTCGCGGTTCCCCAGAGCAGCGGCGACAGTGAGCAACAGGCCGGGATGCCGGTACACCGCCTCGGTCGTCAACGGCCCGCCGCGAAGCACACCGAGGACCTCGGCGTGGCTCGGGACCTGCGCACATCCGCTCCGTACCAGGCCAGCCAGGGTGAGCAGCCCGCCCAGGTGCTCTTCCAGGACATCCACGGGCGGCCCGGGCCGGCCCCCAAGCCAGGCCCGATGCTGATCGGGACTCATGATTTCCCACACCACCCGGTCTGTCACCCCCGCGGGCCCCATCGGACCACCCCAGGGACCACGCGCCGCCTCCCCGGCCCGATGGTGCACAGCGAGGAGATGCGGCACGCAGACCAGGCCCGCCGCATCGACCCCACCCACGCCCCTCGCAGGCAGCTCGGGCCGGTGATCGGCGACGACGACGTGCCCGGTCAGGCCGCGCCTCGCACGGGCGTCGTGCAGGCGTCCGGCGAGGCAGACAGCGAGCGCGGCCGTGTCGGAGGGCGCGTACCGCGCATGGACTGCCACCGCGGTGAGCCCGGACAGGCGCACCAACCGGACCGCCGTCCGCGCTGCCTGCGCGGCGTCGGCGGCGACGAAGTCGACCAGGGTCGCCCGTTGCCCGTGCGCCGGGTCGCCGGGCGGCACCCGGCAGACCGGCGCGTCCGGCGTTCGGCGCACCCGGGCGATCGTGATGAGGCCGTCGGCGTAGGGGAGGCTCAGCCGGGGCAGATCGCCGGCGACGACCGCGTGCGGGTCGGCGCCGGCGCCGGGCGCATCAGGCGGATCGGGTGCATCAGGCGGATCAGGCGGATGCGGGTCGCCGCCCGCCATCCGCCCCGCCTCCCCCCACACGCACTCCAGGTGATGCTGACCATACAAGTGGTCAACCACCCTGAAGCCCGTGTTCGCGCAGAAGATCCACAGGAGGGCAACGGCAAGCCCGTGAGGTCACCCGCGGTGGGCAGTCACTCCGTACTGCCGCCCGCCGAGCGGGCGAAGGGCCGCAGCCGAGCCACCAGGCCGCGCACCTCGGCCCCGGCGGCGGCCAGCGTCTCCTCGTTCGAGGTCGCGGCACCGTCGAGGAGGACGTCGAGGGCGATGAGGCGCTCGGCGACCTCCGTGATGAGATCGAAGTCGCGCACCCGCTGATGGGCGAGCTCGGCAAGCCGCTCGTTCTTCTCGAACAGCTCGACGAACACGCTCACCTTGGCGCGCAGCAGCCACGGGTCGAACGGCTTGGCGATGTAGTCCACTGCTCCGACCGCGTAGCCGCGGAACGCGTGGTGCGGCTCGCGGTCGATGGCGGTGAGGAAGATGATCGGGGTGTCGCGCGTCCGGCCCCGCTGCTTGATCCGGTGCGCCGTCTCGAAACCGTCCATCCCGGGCATCTGGACGTCGAGCAGAATGACCGCGAAGTCGTCGACGAGCAGGCGTTTGAGCGCCTCCTCGCCCGAGGACGCGGTGACCAGGTCCTGGTCCAGGGAGGCGAGAATCGCTTCCAGTGCCATGAGGTTGTCAGGTCGGTCGTCCACCAGGAGGATCTTGCTCCGTGGCCGTTCCGTGTTTGACGCGCCCGCGGTGTCGACAGGTCCGCCGGTCCGCTCGGTCACCCGCCTGCCTCCTCCTTCGCCGGTCGGCCTGTGTGCTCGTGGCGACGACACCACTGTTCCACCATCGCTGATCGGCATGTCGGGGCCACCACCGGCCCGTCGACACCTACCCGAATGCGCACCATACGCGATCTGATCATCACAGATGTGACCGCATCACTCCAAGAAGATGATCAAGATCGACGGGCTTGGTGATGTAGTCGGTCGCGCCGGCCGAAATGCTCTTCTCCCGGTCGCCGGGCATCGCCTTGGCGGTGAGCACGAGGATCGGCAGCGGCGCGAAGGCGGGCATCGCGCGGATCGCCGACGTCGTCTCGTTACCGTCCATGCCGGGAAGCATGACGTCCATGAGCACGATGTGCACCGGCGTGCTGTCCTGCTGGAGCATCCGGATCGCGTCGTGGCCGTTGTCCGCGTAGAGCACCCGCATCCCGTGCATCTCCAGCGCGCTGGTCAGCGCGAACACGTTGCGGACGTCGTCGTCGACCACCAGGATCGACGCGCCGACCAGCGGGTCGGCGGTGTCCAGGTTGGTTGCCGGGGGCCGGGCCACCGCGACCGGGTCGGTGAGGAACGGGGTGCCGGCTGCCTCGGGCGTGTCCGTGAGTGCCGTCTCCGGCGCCCGACTGGACCACAGCGTGCGGCCGACCGTGCGCGGGGGCACCACCGGGCCATCGTCACCGGAGGCTGCGGCACTGCCCGCCGGGGGCAGTGGCGCCGCCCTGTCAGCGGCCGACAGGTCGATGCCGGGCTCGGCCGGCGAGCCGCCGGGCCGCGCCGCCGGGCCGGGGAGGGCGGCCCGCTCGCTGCCAGGTGGCAGCTGGCCCCGGCCGTGGTCGCCGGCGCCGTCGGAGCGCCACCGCGGCTGGCCGGCCCCCTCCACGATCATCAGGACGCCGTCCGGCTCTCCGGGAATCGCGCTCGCCGGCGGGTCAGCCGGCATCACCGACGGCACGAACAGGGTGAACGTGCTGCCCTGCCCGATCTGGCTGGAGACGGAGATCGAGCCGCCGAGCAGCCGGGCGATCTCCTTGCTGATCGACAGCCCGAGGCCGGTACCGCCGTAGCGGCGGGACGTCGTGCCGTCCGCCTGCTGGAAGGCCTCGAAGATCATCCTGAGCTTCTCGGCGGCGACCCCGATGCCGGTGTCGCTGACGGCGAACGACAGCACCATCGGCGCCGAGCGCAGGCTCGGCGCGACGAACGGCGTGTCGGGCGGGGCGACGGAGACGTCCAGTCGCACGGTGCCGGCATCGGTGAACTTGACCGCGTTCGACAGCAGGTTCTTCAGCACCTGCTGGAGGCGCTGCTCGTCGGTGACGAACTCCTCCGGCACGTCGGCGGTGACGCTGATCTCGAAGGTGAGGCCCTTTTCCTCCGCGGTGGGCCCGAAGACCCCGGCCGCGGCGTCGCACAGCGCGGCGGTGCGCACGGGGCCGGCGTCCACGTTCATCTTGCCGGCCTCGACCTTGGACAGGTCGAGGATGTCGTTGATCAGCCCGAGCAGCTCGGAACCGGCGGAGTGGATCGTCTCGGCGAAGTCGATCTGCTTCTGGCTGAGGTTGTGGTCCGGGTTGTCGGCGAGCAGCTTGGCGAGGATGAGCAGGCTGTTCAGCGGGGTCCGCAGCTCGTGGCTCATGTTCGCCAGGAACTCGGACTTGTACTGCGAGGACAGCGCGAGCTGCTCGGCCTTCTCCTCCAGGCCGATCCGGGCCATGTCGATCTCGGTGTTCTTCTCCTCCAGCAGCGCCGCCTTCTCCTCCAGCTCGTTGTTGGTGCGCTGGAGCTCGACGGACTGGGAGCGCAGCTCCTGGGTGAGACGCTGCGACTGGGCGAGCAGCTCCTCCGTCCGGGCGTTCGCCATGATCGTGTTGAGGACGACGCCGATCGTGTCGACGAGCTGGTCGACGAGGGTGAGGTGCAGGTCGGAGAACGGCGTGAAGGACGCCAGCTCGATGACGCCGAGCACCTGGTTCTCGAAGATGACCGGGACCACCACCAGATCACACGGTGGCGCCTCGCCGAGGCCGCTGCGGATGTTGAGGTAGCCGGCGGGGACGTCCTCGACCCGGATGCGCTTCTTCTCCAGCGCGGCCTGCCCGATCAGGCCCTCGCCGAACAGGAACGTTCCGTCCGAGCGGCGCCGCGGTACCGACCCGTAGCCGGCGACGTAGCGCAGCTTGTCGCCCTCGATGAAGTCGAGCAGGTAGACGGTGCCCTGCTGGGCGTTCACGGCCGGGGTCATCTCACTGATGATCATCTGGCAGACCGTGTAGAGGTCCCGCTGGCCCTGCATCTTGCTGCCGATCAGCGCCAGGTTCGACTTCAGCCAGTCCTGCTGGGCGTTGACCTCGGTGGTCTCCCGCAGCCGGGCGATCATCTGGTTGATGTTGTCCTTGAGCTCGGCGACCTCGCCCTCGGCCTCGACCGTGATCGAGCGGGTCAGGTCACCGCGGGTCACCGCGGTGGACACGTCGCCGATCGCGCGGAGCTGGATGGTCAGGGTCGTCGCCAGCTGGTTGACGTTGTCGGTGAGGTCCTTCCAGGTGCCCGCGACACCGGCCACCGTCGCCTGGCCGCCCAGCTTGCCCTCGACGCCGACCTCCCGGCCGACCCGGGTGATCTCGGCGGCGAACGAGGAGAGCTGGTCGACCATCGTGTTGACGGTGTCCTTCAGCTCGGCGATCTCACCCTGCGCCGTGACGGTGATCTTCTGGGAGAGGTCACCGCGGGCCACCGCCCGGGTCACCCCGGAGATGTTGCGGACCTGGCTGGTCAGGTTCCCGGCCATCGAGTTCACCGACTCGGTGAGATCCCGCCACACCCCCGAGACGCCCCGCACATGGGCCTGGCCACCCAGGTTCCCCTCGGTGCCCACCTCCTTGGCGACCCGGGTCACCTCGTCCGCGAACGACGACAGCTGGTCGACCATCGTGTTCAGGGTTTCCTTGAGTTCCAGGATCTCACCCTGGGCGGTGACGGTGATCTTCTGGGAGAGGTCACCGCGGGCCACCGCCGTCGCCACCAGGGCAATGTTGCGGACCTGGCTGGTCAGGTTCCCGGCCATCGAGTTCACCGACTCGGTGAGATCCCGCCACACCCCCGAGACGCCCCGCACATGGGCCTGGCCACCCAGGTTCCCCTCGGTGCCCACCTCCCAGGCGACCCGGGTCACCTCGTCCGCGAACGACGACAGCTGGTCGACCATCGTGTTCAGGGTGTGCGCGAGACCCACCACCTCGCCGCGGGCATCCACCGTGATCTGGCGGGTCAGGTCGCCCCGGGCCACCGCCGAGGCGACCTCGGCGATGCTGCGCACCTGGGTGGTGAGGTTGCCGGCCATGATGTTGACCGAGTCGGTGAGATCCCGCCACACGCCGGAGACACCCATGACCTTGGCCTGGCCGCCGAGCTTGCCCTCGGTGCCGACCTCCTTGGCCACCCGGGTGACCTCGTCCGCGAAGGCCGAGAGCTGGTCGACCATCGTGTTCACGGTCGACTTCAGCTCGTGGATCTCACCGCGGGCGTCCACGGTGATCTTCTGCGAGAGATCACCCTGGGCGACGGCGGTGGTCACCTGGGCGATGTTGCGGACCTGGCTGGTCAGGTTCCCGGCCATCGAGTTCACCGACTCGGTGAGATCCCGCCACACGCCGGAGACACCCATGACCTTGGCCTGGCCGCCCAGGTTGCCCTCGGTGCCGACCTCCCTGGCGACCCGGGTCACCTCGTCCGCGAAGGACGAGAGCTGGTCCACCATCGTGTTCACGGTCGTGCCGATGCGGAGGAACTCGCCGCGCACCGGCTGGCCCGCGATCTCCAGCGCCATCTGCTGCGACAGGTCGCCCTCGGCCACCGCGGCGATGACCCGGGCCACCTCGTGGGTGGGCCGGCCCAGGTCGTCGATGAGCGAGTTCACCGACTGGGTCAGCTCGTCCCAGCCACCGCTGCCGCCGAGGTCGTCCATCCGCATGGTGAGACGTCCGTCACGCCGGATGACCTTGCTGACCTTGGTCACCTCGCGGGCCTGCCGCTCCTGCATCCCGGCGAGCTCGTTGAAGCGGCGCGCGACGTCGCCGCCGATCCCGTCACAGATCGGCAGCCGGGCCCCGAAATCCCCCTCGACCAGCTGGTCCAGCCCGGCGAGCAGGGCTGGGAGCAGCGTGTCCACCCCGCCGGAGGCAGCAGTGCCGGCGGCCGCGACCGCCAGGCCGCCCGCACCGCCGCCACCGTCGGCGGGCCCGTTCGCGGCGGCCTCGACCGCCCCGTTGGTGGCGTCGCCCACCGGCAGCGTGGCGGTGGAACCGTTCGGAGGGCCGCCGGAATCCCCGGTACGCACGGGCGACTGCTGGCGGTCAGGGCTCGCGTCGGCGCTCATCAGTCTCCTACCTAGCCTGTGACGGTGGAATTATCAGGGCTGCGAGCCGCGCCGAGGCGGCCCCGCGACGGCCCGTCGCGGCGGGCCGGTCGGCACCCGAGCGGACGGCTCCCGGACCCGTCTCCCGGATGTCTGACGATGGTGTGGTTCAGATCGTGGTGTGGGGTAGGCGTGCGGCTGACGACGATGCGGAAGGCAACAGGGGGGGCGGGGGTGTGACGGTGTCGTTCGATCGGTCCAAGCTGTCACCTGGTTGTAGGTGCTTGTGTTGCTGTGAACGTTCGTCCCACGCTGGTCAGCTTCGCGTGGGGAGCACGCGAACAGAGCGCATCAGCCGCCAGTATCCGCCTTGCCGAGGACAACGCAGGAGAGACTGAGCCACATGAACGCCGACCCCGCGACCGGAGACCGGGTTCCGCCCCCGCGTTCCGTCGCGCTCCCGCCGACCGCCGACTCGCCGCGGTCAGCCCGGCGTTTCGTGCAGGACGTCCTGCGCGGCAGGCTGGACGAGGACACTCTCGACTCGGCGCTGCTTCTGGTGACCGAGCTGGTCACCAACGTGGTCGTGCACGCCGGCACGACCACCACGGTCGACATCGCCCTGGACCAGGCCGGCGTGCGGGTCAGCGTGAGCGACCGTCATCCGGTCCGCATCGGCGTCGGCCGGCGCGAGACGTCGGTTCCTCGCCCGCGGCCCACCGACCTGGACCTGGACAACCTCGACGACCTGGAAAGCCTCGAGGGGCTGGAAGGTCTGGAGAGCCTCGAGGGGCTGGCGGGGCTCGACGCCGGCCCGGGCGCGTTCGACGGGCTGCGTGAGGACGGGCGCGGGCTCGCCCTGGTCGACGCCCTGTCGGCCTCCTGGGGCACCGAGCATGTCGCGGGCGGGAAGACCGTCTGGTTCCGCCTCGCCACCCGGCCCGCCGACAGCTCGCCGCTGGGACCGGCCGGGACGTCCGGCGTCGAGCCCGCCGGAGCCGCCCCCCCAGCCGGGGTCGACCCGGTCGCCGCCCCGGTCGGGGCGTTCCCGGACCGCGAGCTCAGGGCGGGCGGCGAAGCCTCGCCGGCGCCCGCCCGCCGGATGCCACGACTGATCGCCCGCGACACCGCACGCGCCCTGACCGCCGAGGGCGAGGTCGCGGAGCTCCTCGCCCAGCTCCTCGACGCGCTGCCCACGGCCACCGGCGGGCGCGTCCGACGCCCGACGCAGGACGGGGGCCGCACCGAGACCGTGGCGACGCTGGGTCGCGCCCGTCCGGCCGGCGAGGCACGGGTGTTCCCGCTGGACCCGACCCAGGAGGCCCTCGGCGAGCTGCTGCTGTGGCCGGCCGTCACCGGCGGGGAGAGCACCTTCGACGTCGAGCAGATCCAGCTCGTGTCGCGGTGGATGGCGCTGGCGCTCGGCGGTGGCGACATGCGCCGGGCGGAGGAGCGCCGCATCGGCATGCTCTCCTTCCTCGCCGAAGCGTCGGACCTGCTGGCCGGGAGCCTGGACCTGACCCATTCGCTCACCCTGTTGGCGCGGCTGCCGGTACCGCGTCTCGCCCAGTGGTGCGCGGTCTACCTGAACCACGACGGCAGCGATCCGACGCTGGAGGCCCTCGTCCACGCCGAGGAGTCCGAGACCGCGGCGCTGACCAGGGCCGCGGTCGACCCGGACGGCCCGCTGATGGCCGCCGTGCGCGCAGCCCGCGGGGACAAGGCCCAGACGATGACCGCGTTCGGCGGGCCGGCGCTGGTCGTCGTCCTGCAGGCCCGGCGACGGGTGCTCGGGGTGCTCGCGCTCGGCCGGGCGGCCGGGCACGCGTTCCTCGCCGACGAGATCGACCTGCTGGCCGACCTGGCCCGCCGGGCGTCGTTCGCCGTCGACAACGCGCGGCTCTACAGCCGGCAGGTGGAGCTCGCGGGCACCCTGCAGGCAGGGCTGCGCCCGCCCGCGCTGCCACACATCCCCGGGATCGACCTCGGCTCGGCGTACGGCGCGGCGCAGTCCGCCGGGCTGGACGTCGGCGGTGACTTCTTCGACCTGATCTCCGGGCCGAACGGCTGGACGGTGGCCATCGGCGACGTCTGCGGGAAGGGAGCCGAGGCGGCCACGGTCACCGGGGTGGCGCGTGCCGTGCTCCGGCTGCTCACCGGTCGGGGCGCGGACCTCGAGGAGCTGCTGCTGGAGCTGAACCGGGCGCTGCGGGACACCGCCGCCGCCTACCCGAGCGGGCACGCACGCTTCTGCACTCTGGCCGCCGCCACCCTGCTGCCGACCGAGGGCGGGGAGGCCCTGCTGCGGCTGCACCTGGCCGGCCACCCGCAGCCGGTCGTGCTGCACCGGGACGGCACCGCCTCACTCGTCGGCCTGACCGGCACCCTGCTCGGGGTGCTCGACGACGACGAGATCTCCTTTCCCGGCCTGGACCTGCGGCTGCACGCCGGCGAGTCGCTGGTGCTGTACACCGACGGGGTCATCGAGGCCCGCCAGGGCCGGGAGCTCTTCGGAGACCAACGGCTCCTCGACGCCGTCGCCGGCTGCGCCGGGCTTCCCGCGCAGGGAGTGGCGGACCGGGTGCGGTCCGCCGCCGAGCGGTTTGCGGGCGGCAACCTGCGGGACGACGTCGCGATCCTGGTCGCCCGGGTAGCCGAATGATCCCGGTCGGGGGGATTGGCCGGCCGGCGTGTGGGTAGAACCGTGCGGGATGTCCCCGTTCTAGACGTGGTGATTGATGAGTTCGACGTCGGTTCCGATGAGCGTTGTCCGGCAGGCAGGCTGGTGCCGCCTTCCGGCCACGCACATCGTCGCGGAGCTGCCCTACCTCCCGTCGGCCGTGCCGCAGGCACGACGGGTGCTGCGTGAGTGCCTCGACATGACGACCCTGCCCGAGGAGAGCAGCGCCACGGCGGAGCTGCTGGTGAGCGAGCTCGTGACGAACGCGGTCAAGTACGGCAGCCCGCCGGTGTGGCTTCTGGTCGAGCTCCGGCCGGGTCTTGTCCACGCCTCGGTCTCCGACACCTCGACGACGCTGCCGCACCGCCGCGAGTCCGCGCCCGACTCGGAGGGCGGCCGCGGGCTGCTCATCCTGGACGCCCTGGCCGCGAGCTGGGGCGCGGTGTCGGTGGAGTCCGGGAAGTACCTCTGGTTCGACCTCGCCGTGCCGCTGCGCAAGCCCCCGGCCGGCCAGATCGACTAGCGCCGGAGCGGCCTGGTGCCAGTCACGGCCTGGGGCGCGCCGGTCACTGCTCGGGTGAGCTCGCATCGACGACGACCCGGTCGGCGCGGGGGTGGCCGAGGAACTCGTGCATCGCGAACTCGTAGCCGTAGGCCCCCGCCATCGGGAAGACCACCACGTCACCGGCACGCAGACGGTCGATGGTCACGTCCCGGGCCAGGGTGTCCTCCGGGGTGCACAGCTCCCCCACCACGGTGACCGGCCCCCCGGCCACCTCCGGCCGAGGCCAGCCGCTCGGCCAGGTCTCGCGGGGGACGACAGCGAAGTTGTGGACGATCTCCCAGGAGGTCGGCAGCTGAAAGTGGTGAATACCGCCCCGCAGCACGGCGAACACCTCGCCGTGCACCCGCTTGACGTCGGTCACCTCGGCGGCGTACCAGCCACAGTCCGCCGCGAGCGCCCGGCCCGGCTCGAAGATCACCCGGGCCCCCTCCGGCGGGCGCAGCCGGGCCAGCCCGTCGCCGAACAGGTCCAGGTCGAAGGGGCGCTCGCCGCGCCGGTCCGGCTCGAAGGGCACGCCGAGGCCACCGCCGACGTCCACCACCCGCAGTGCGAAGCCCCCCTGACGGGCCGCCCGGGCCGCGAAGTCCAGGCACCAGCGCACGTACTCCAGGTGCGCCCGCGCGTCGAGGTTCCCCGACACCGCATGGACGTGGAAGCCGACCAGCTCGACCCCCGGCAGCGACCGGGCCACCTCGACCGCCGCCGGGACGGCGCTCTCCTCGATCCCGAACGCGGTGGGACGCCCACCCATCCGGAGCGCGCCGCCGAGCCCGACCTGGGCGGGGTTCACCCGCAGCGCGACGGCTGCCCGGCGCCCGGCCTCGGTGGCCACCGCGTCGATGCGGCGGAGTTCCAGCACGCTCTCGGCGTTGACGACGTCCACCACCGGCCCGGCAGAGCCCGGCAGGCCACCCAGCAGGGCCCGCAGCAGGGTCGTCGACTTGCCCGGCCCGGAGGCCACCAGGCCCGCCTGCCGACCGCCCGGCGGGGCGGCTCGGGCGACCGCTCCGGCCGCCAGCGCGAGCTCACGCGCCGAGGAGACCTCGAAGCCGTCGACTCCGCCCGCGCCCGCCACCCCACTCGCACGGCCGACCGCATCGCCGACCGCGCCCGCTCCGCCCGTACCGCGCAGCAGGGCGTCGAGGACAGGCGGGAAGGAGTTCGCCTTGACGGCGAAGTACAGGTCCGCCCAGGCGGGCAGGTGCCGGCGCAGGTCCGCGGCGGCACGCGCCGCCACGGCCGGGTCGTACAGGTAGGCCGCGATCTCCCCGCGCTCGGTGGGCCAGGAACGCAGCCGGCCGAGGATCCCGGGGGGCAGCTGGCCGGGGCCGAGGGCGCGCAGCGGGGCCGCCGACACGGGGAGGTCCAGCACGTCGACGCCCCTTCCTCCGACCGACCGGGCTCGCCCGACACCCCGCAGAAATGCCGGGGCAACACCGGAGACATCGACAGAATCACTCGCGTGGGCGCCCTGCAACCGTAATCTTACAGTCGGCAACAGTCTCGCCTGGTTCGTCCTTCGTTCGGTTCGCCTCCCATGCCCCTGCCGGCCCGCCACCGCGGTACCGCGGTACCGCCACAGACCTCGATCCCGACATCACGACCTCAGCACCGACAGCACTCCGGTGCGGCACCACAGGGGCAACAGTGAGGAAAAGCTCGGCGCATCCACACGCCGGAGATCGGGACTCATCGAAGTTAGGCTTCCCTGATCCGGCTCGCTCGAAGGGAAGTCGCCCGTGAAGATGATCTCTCCGGCCGACGCCGAAGCCGGTCCCGGCAACACGGATCCGGCTGCAGCGGCCGCTATCCTGGCCCGCCAGGCCACCCGGGAGTCCGCGGCCCGCACCTACGCCCGGTCGCTGCCGATCGTCCCGGTCGGCGCCCACGGCTCCTGGATCACCGGCGCCGACGGGCGGCGCTACCTCGACTTCCTCGCCGGCGCCGGCACCCTCGCCACCGGGCACAACCACCCGGTGGTGGTCGAGGCGATCGAGCGGGTCCTGCGCTCCGGCGCGCCGCTGCACGTGCTCGACCTCGCCACCCCGGAGAAGGACGCCTTCACCGAAGAGCTGGTCGCCACCCTGCCCGTGGGCCTGCGCGAGGACCCGCGCCTGCTGTTCTGCGGCCCGACCGGCGCCGACGCCGTCGAGGCCGCCCTCAAGCTCGCGCAGACTGTCACCGGCCGCCAGACGGTGCTGGCGTTCACGGGCGCGTACCACGGGATGACAGCCGGCGCGCTCGCGGTGACCGGCAAGGTCGCCGCCAAGGAGCCACTGCCGGCTGCCGGCGCGGTCACCCGGCTGCCCTTCCCGTATCCGTACCGGTGCCCCTTCGGGGTGGGCGGGCCGGCCAGCGCCGAGATCTCCGCTGATTTCGTCGAGCGCCTTCTGGACGACCCCTGCGGCGGGGTCACCAGCCCGGCCGCGATGATCCTCGAGGTCGTGCAGGGCGAGGGCGGTGTCGTGCCCGCGCCGGACGGCTGGCTGCGCGCGATGCGCGAGCTGACCCGCCGCCGGGGCATCCCCCTCATCGTGGACGAGGTGCAGACCGGCGTGGGCCGCACCGGCCGTTTCTGGGCGTGCGAACGCGCCGGTGTGGTGCCCGACATGCTGGTGATGTCGAAGGCGATCGGCGGCGGCCTGCCACTGGCCGTCGTCGCCTACCGTGCCGAGCTGGACACCTGGGCCCCGGGCGCCCACGCGGGGACCTTCCGTGGCAACCAGCTCGCGATGGCCGCCGGGCGGGCGACGCTGCGGCTGGTGCGGGCGCAGGAGCTCAGCGAGCGCGCGGCTGTCCTCGGCGACCGGCTCCTGGCCGGCCTGACCCAGCTCGGGCGAGGGACCGCGATCGTCGGTGACGTCCGGGGCCGCGGCCTGATGCTCGGCCTCGAGATCGTCGACCCGGAGGCCGCCGCCGACCGGACGGGTGCCCGTCCGGCCGACCCGCGCCGCGCCGCGGCCATCCGTGACGCCTGTCTGGCCCGCGGGCTGATCACCGAGCTCGGCGGCCGGCACGACGCCGTGCTCCGCCTGCTGCCGCCGCTCACGGTCTCCGACGAGGAGGCCGAGCTCGCCCTGGAGATCCTCGCGGAGTCGCTGGGGACGGCAACCAGCGCGGGCCCGCGGGCCGGCACGCCGCAAGCCCGATGACGAGGCCGGGTCACCGGCCGGCCGACGACCTGCGGGCACTGCTCGCCGTCACCGTGGACGCCCTTGACGCCGGGCGGCGGGACCGCGGCGGCCCGCTGCCTTCCGGCGGGCCGGCGGACGTCCGGAAGGCGGTTCTCGCCGCGCTCGGCGAGCCCGGCCCGCTGCTCCCCCCGAGGGGGGATGGGGAGGCCGCGGCGCTCGGCGCGCTCACCCGCATGCTGTCGGCCGGGTCGGCCGATCCCGCGGACCCGTTGTGCGCGGCTCACCTGCACTGCCCGCCGCTCGCCGTCGCCGTCGCCGCCGATCTCGCGGTGAGCGCGCTGAACCCCTCCCTCGACTCCTGGGACCAGGCTCCGGCCGGCACCACCATCGAGACGGAGGTGCTCGCCGCGCTCGCCGACCTCGTCGGCTACGACCCGACCCGCGCCGTCGGCACGGTGACAACCGGCGGCACGGAATCCAACCTGATGGGCCTGTTACTCGGCGGGCATGTCGCCGGACGCGCTGCCGCACCGGCCCCCGGGAGCACCGCCGCCTCCCCCCGCGGCTGGCTCGGCCAGCTCTCGCACCACGGGCGGCACGGTGCGCGCCCTCCCGCGTCGCGCGCACCCGCGTCGCGCTCGGCCGCCACGGCGGCGCTGCCCGTGTTCTGCTCCGCGGCCGGCCACCACTCGGTGCGCCGCGGCGCCGAACTGCTCGGGCTGCGCAGGATCGTCCCGGTGGAGGTCGACGCCGCCCATCGGATGGATGTCCAGGCGTTGCGCTCGGCGCTGGCCCGCCACCCCGGGCCGGCTCTCGTCGTCGCGACCGCCGGCACCACCGACGCGGGTGCGATCGACCCGCTGGCCGAGATCGCCGAGCTGGTCCGCGCCCACCCGGCCCCGGTCTGGCTGCACGTGGACGCGGCGCACGGCGGGGGCGCCCTGTTCTCCCGCCGGCTCGCCGAGCGGCTGGCCGGGCTGGCCCAGGCCGACTCCGTCGCCCTCGACCTGCACAAGCTCGGCTGGCAGCCGGCCCCCGCCGGCATCTTCCTCACCCCGTCGGGCCGGGGGTGGGACCGGCTCGACGCCGAGGTCGCCTACCTGAACCCGGCCGACGAGACCATCGCCGGGTACACCAGCCTGCTTGGGCGCTCCCTGCGCACCACCCGCCGCCCGGACGCGTTCAAGATCGCCGTGACCTTCCGCGCGCTGGGCCGGGAGCGCCTCGGCGCGATGGTCGACACCTGCCACGATCTCGCTCGGCATGCCGCCCGGGTGGTGACCGCGGACCCACGCCTTGAACTGGCGGCTCCGGTGACCCTGAGCACGGTGCTGTTCCGCTACCTCCCGCCAGAACCCGGCGAGCACCCACCAGATACCGGCGGCGGTACGCCGGAACACACCGGCGTACCGCGCCACGCAGACCGCGCGCGCCACGCGAGCCGGCTCGACCGGATCGACCGGATCGACCGGATCGACCGGCTGAATGCCGCCATCCGCTCGCGGCTCCTCGAGGAGGGCGCGGCGGTCGTCGGGCGCACCACCGCCGGGCCCCACGGGGCCGTCCATCTGAAGCTCACCCTGCTGAACCCGAACGCGACCGATGCCGACGTCTCCGCCCTGCTCGCGCTCGTCGCCGCGACCGGGGACCAGCTCGCCGCCGAGCGGACGCCGTGACGGAGGCGGGGCGGACATCCGCGGCGGAGGCGGAGGCCGCGGCGGTCGTGACCGAAGTGCTGCTCCGCTGCTGGGCCCGCGAGGTCGGGCTCGTCGGCGCGGTGGACGGGCCACCGGCGCCGGGGCGCCTGCGTATCGCGCTGCCCGCAAGCAGGCTCGACATCGACGTGGAGCTGCGGTACCGCTCACCCACCGGCTGGCACCGGTTCGGCCCACCCAGCCTGCACGGCACGCCGCTGGACGTCGGCCCGCTCGCCGCGCTCCTCGTGCGGGAGGCAGCCGGCACCGCGATCTCCCCGGCGGCGGCCCGGACCGCGCTGGCCCGCATCCTCGCCTCCACCGCCTGGCTCGCCCGCTTCATCGCCGCCCGTGCAGCCGGGTCGGTGGCCCCGGCTGACGACGC
Organism: Parafrankia sp. FMc2; assembly: GCF_041008525.1. Lineage (NCBI taxonomy): Bacteria > Bacillati > Actinomycetota > Actinomycetes > Frankiales > Frankiaceae > Parafrankia > Parafrankia sp. FMc2. The sequence continues at coordinate 35,360 of NZ_JBFLUG010000057.1, forward strand.
CGCCGGAGACGGGAGCGCCGCGCCGTTCCTCGTCGCCGAACGTGCCCTGATCACCGGTCACCCCTTCCATCCGGCGGCGAAGAGCCGCGGGGAGGCGACCGACGCGGAGACGGCGCGGTACTCCCCCGAGCTGCACGGGTCGTTCCCGTTGCACTGGTTCGCCGCACATCCCGACATCGCCCGGCACGGGGGCCCCGATCCGGCACCGCTGCTGGCGTCCCTGCGCGGCACCGGCGGACCGCCCGCGCCGAAGGGGTACCTGGTGCTGCCGGCTCATCCCTGGCAGGCACGGGCCATCCGGGACCGCCCGGCCCTCGCCGGCCTGCTCGGCGACGGCCGGCTGGTGGACCTGGGGACGTCGGGCCCGCCGTGGTACCCGACGGCGTCGCTGCGCACCGTCTGGCGGCCGGACGCACCGGTGATGCTCAAGCTGTCGCTCGGCATGCGGATCACCAACTCGCGCCGGGAGCTGCATCCCGACGAGCTCGCGCTGGGCGCCGAGATGGCCCGGTTCGCCCGGCTGGACGCGGACGGCTGGCTGCAGCGGCACCACCCGCGGTTCCGGCTCGTTCCGGAGCCGTCGTGGGTGTCGGTGCGTGGCGGCGGGCTGGAATGCTCGCTGCGGACGAATCCGTTCGGGCCCACCGACCGGGTGGTCTGCGCCGGAACGCTGGTCGCGGACCGACCCGACCTCACCCCGGGAGTGCCCGGCCGGTCCCGGCGGTCGATGCTCGCCGAGCTCCTCACCGGCCTCACCGACCTCACCGGCCGCACCGCCCGCACCGGCGTCGGCAGCGTCGGCGACGACGGCCCGGGGGCGCCGGACGTCGCTGCAGCTGGCCGCAGGCGGGCGGAAGCGGCCGCGGGCGCGGTCGCCCGCGAGTGGTACGCCCGTTACCTGCGGGTTCTCATCGTCCCGGTGCTCGACCTGTACCTGCGCCGCGGGACGGGCCTGGAGGCGCACCTGCAGAACACCCTGGTCACGCTGGACGAGCAGGGCTGGCCGGTCGCCGGCTGGTACCGCGACAGCCAGGGCTACTACCTGGCCGCCTCCTACGCCGACACCGCGCGCCGGGAGGTGCCCGGGCTCGGCGAGGGGCTGCCCGCCGTCTTCGACGACGCGCTGGTCGAGCAGCGCATTCTGTACTACACGGTGGTGAACAACGCGCTGGCGATCGTGGGGGCGCTGGGCTCCGCCGGGCTCGCCGACGAGCACGACCTGCTCACCGTGCTGCGTGAGGCCGTCCTCGGCCTGCGGTCGCGCCTGACCGCCGGGCCGGGACCGGGACCGGGACCGGGACCGTCGTCGGGGCCGACGTCCAGCGGTGGCCTGGCCGCGCGCCGCGGCCTGCTGGACCGGCTCCTGGACGCGCCGACGCTGCCCTGCAAGGGCAACCTGCTGACGTGCGTCGATGGGCGCGACGAGCTGGTCGGGCCCGTGTCGAGCCAGTCGATCTACGTGGAGATTCCCAATCCGCTGCTGGAGGTCCGCCCTTGATGCCGTCGCCCCCGGACGAGGCCGGCCCCTACGACCTGCTCGGGGTGGGGCTGGGGCCGTTCAACCTCTCCCTCGCGGCGCTGGCCGACGGCGTGCCCGGGCTGCGGGCGGTGTTTCTCGAGCAGGCGGACGAGTTCCACTGGCATCCGGGCCTGCTGCTGGACGGGACGACGCTGCAGGTGCCGTTCCTCGCCGACCTGGTGACGTTGATCGACCCGACCAGCCGGTGGTCGTTCCTGTCCTACCTGCGCGAACACGACCGCCTGTTCCGCTTCTACTTCTACGAACGGTTCCATCTGCCGCGCCGTGAGTACGACGACTACTGCCGCTGGGTGGCGCACGCCCTGGCATCCACCCGCTTCGGGAGCCGGGTCGAGGCGGTGCGCTGGCAGCCGGGCAGCGGGCTGTTCGAGGTGACGGTGTGGGACGGGCAGCGGCGCACCCTCACTGCCCGCAACCTGGTGCTCGGGGTCGGCACCGAGCCGGTCGTGCCGTCGGCGTTCGCCGGACAGCACGGGCCGCGGGTGTTCCACTCGGCCGACTACCGGCAGGCGCGCGACCGGCTCGCCGGGGCGGGGCACGTCACGGTCGTCGGGTCCGGGCAGTCCGGCGCCGAGGTGTTCGCCGACCTGCTGCGCGCGCAGCCCACCTCCGGGCACGCGCTGGCCTGGATCACCCGGACACCGGCCTTCGCGCCCATGGAGTACTCCAAGCTGGGGCTGGAGCAGTTCACCCCCGACTACGTGCGCTACTTCCACGGGCTCGACCAGCGGACGAAGGACGCCCTCGTCCCCGGCCAGTGGCAGCTGTACAAGGGCATCGACGGGCAGACGATCGCCGAGATCTACGACCTGCTCTACGAACGCAGCATCGGGGGCGCCGAGCCGAACGCCCTGCTGCTCCCCAACGTCACCATCGAGGCAGTCGAGGCGGGCGAGACGGGCGAGACGGGCGGGACGGGCGCCGGCCCGGCTGGGCAGCGCAGCTTTCAGCTGCACTGCCGGCACGGCGATCAGCACCGCGCGTTCACCGTCGGCACCGACGCGGTGGTGCTCGCCACCGGCTACGCGCCTCGCCGCCCGATCCTGCTCGATCCGGTCACCGACCTGCTCGACCTGGACTCCGGCGGCCGTTTCCGGATCGACGAACGCTACCGCCTCGCGACCGCGGACGAGCTCACCGGACGGATCTACGTCCAGAACGCCGAGCTGCACACCCATGGAGTGGGAGCTCCCGACCTCGGGCTGGGTGCCTGGCGGGCGGCGGTCATTCTGGACGACCTGACCGGCGGCCGGGCGCACCGGTTGCCGCGCCCGGCGGCCTTCACCACCTTCGGCCCCCCGAGCGGAGCCGGCCGGTGACCGCCGCGACGGACGGCGAGCTGTGGCGCACCGCCGGGCTCGCGCTACTGGCCCGACTGATCGCCGAACTGGCGTACGAGGAGCTCCTGGTCCCCGCGCCCGACCCCTCGGCCGGCACGGCGGCGCGGCGTCCGGACCCGCCGCCGGTCGGCCGGGGTGCCCCGGCGCCGTACCGGATCGACTGCGGTGCGGTGGCCTACACGTTCACCGCCCGCCGGGGCACCTTCGGCAGCTGGTGGCCGGACGCCGCGACGCTGCGGCGCGGCGGCGGGCCGGCCTGGGACCCGGTGCGCTTTCTCCTCGACGCGCGGGAGGCTCTCGGCTGGTCGGGTGACGTCCTGGCGGATGTCGTGCGCGAGGTGACGGCCACCCAGCGCGCGGACGTCCGGCTGCTGCGCGGGGCACTGCCCGCGGGCCGGCTCGCCGACCTGTCGTACGTGGAGCTCGAAGGTCATCAGTCCGGGCATCCGTGCATGGTGGCGAACAAGGGCCGCCTCGGCTTCGGCGCGACGGACGCCGCCCGCTACGCCCCGGAGTCCCGGGCGCCGTTCCGGCTGCGCTGGCTGGCGGCCGAAGCCGGCCTGGCCCGGCTCGTCACAGCGGAGGGCCTGGCCCCGGGCGCGCTGTACGAGGCTGAGCTGCCGGCGGTCACCCGGGCGGAGTTCACCGCGGCCCTGCACGCGGCGCTGATCGGCGCGGGCCTGGCCGACGCGGGTTCCATCCCGGGTTCCGTCGCGGCGGCGGCGGACCGGTACCGGTGGCTGCCGGTCCACCCGTGGCAGTGGGAACACGTGGTGGTCCCGCTGTTCGCCGCCGAGCTGGCCACCGGGGCACTGGTCGATCTCGGCGAGGCACCCGACCGGTACCTGCCGCTGCAGTCCATCCGGACGGTGGCGAACGTCGACACACCGGGCCGGCGGGACGTCAAGCTCGCCCTCATGATCCGCAACACCCTGGTCTGGCGCGGGATGTCCGCCGACGACGCGGACGCCGGCCCCGTCGTCTCCTCGTGGCTGACACGGCTGGCGCGGGAGGACCCGGAGCTACGGGCCACCGGCGTCATCCCGCTGGCGGAGGTCGCCGGTGCCACCGTCGCCCATCCGGCCTACGACGCCGTGGCGGACGCCCCGTACCGCCTGCACGAGCTGCTCGGGGTGCTGTGGCGGGAGCCGGTCGCCTCCCACCTGGCACCCGGCGAGCGGGCCCGGACGATGGCCGCGCTGCTCACCCTCGGATCAGACGGGCAGGCGCTCGTGACCGAGCTCGTCCGGCGCTCCGGGCTGGATCCGGAGCAGTGGCTCACGGCGTTCCTGCAGGCCCTGCTCCCCCCGCTGCTGCACTACCTGTACGTGTACGGCGTGGCCTTCACCCCACACGGCGAGAACGTGATCTGCGTGTTCGATGCGGACGAGACCCCGCGGCGCATCGCCGTCAAGGACTTCGGTGCCGACATCGACCTGGTCGAGGGCGACTTCCCGGAGCGCGCCGCGACCGACGGCGGGGCCGGCGCGCTGTGCCGGCACTGGCCGGCCGGGCTGTTGGCGCACTCGGTGCTGTCGGCGGTGTTCGCGGGGCACTTCCGATACTTCTCGGTGCTGGCCGCCGACCACCTGGGCGTCGCCGAGGAGCGCTTCTGGTCCCTCGTGCGGGACACCGTGCTCGGCTACCAGCGGGCCCACCCCGAGCATGCCGCGCGTCACGCGCTCATCGACCTGATGGGCCCGGTGTTCGCCCGCGTCTGCCTGAACCGGGAACAGCTCGCCGGGGCCGGCTTCCACGACCGCGCGGGGCGGGACGCCCAGTTCGACGTCCTGCACGGCACGGTGGCGAACCCGCTCGCCGCCATCCCGCCGCACTCCGGCGACGCACTGTGATGGTCAGCGGTGGCGGAGCGCCCGCGGATGGCGGGGCGCCCGGCGATGCCAGGACACCCGGGGATGGCGGGACGCCCGCGGGCACCGCCCGGGGAACGGAGCTGCTCGACAGCGGCACCGTGGACGAGGTGATCGTCGCCGTGCCTGACCTGCAGGGGCGGCTGGTCGGCACGGGACTGTCACCGGAGTACTTCCGCGAGCAGGTGCGGTCCGGCTCCGACGGGGTCGGCGCCTGCACCTACCTGTACGCCGTCGACGTCGAGATGCAGACCGGGCCCGGCTACGCCTACGACCCGTGGCAGGGCGGGTTCGGTGACCTGCGCCTGCACCCCGACCTGACGACGCTGGGCCGCGCGCCGTGGCGGCCGCGCTCGGCGGTCGTCATCGCGGACGCCGTCTGGCCGGACGGGAGCGCCGTCGAGGCCGCGCCGCGGACGGTGCTGCGCCGCCAGCTGGACCGGGTGGCCGCCCGGGGACTACGGGCGTTCGCCGGCACCGAGCCCGAGTTCCTCGTCTTCGAGGAGACCTACCGCGAGGCCGCCCGGCAGGACTACGGGCGGCTCACCCCCGCCAGCAGCTACGGCATCGACTACGCGCTGGCGGGCACCGAGCGGATGGACGATCTCGTCCGGGCCATCCGGACGGCGATGGCGGCGGCCGGCGCGCGGGTGGAGTCCGCCCGGGCGGAGGTGCATCCGGGCCAGTTCGAGATCGTCTTCGGTTACGACGAGGCGCTGCGCACCTGCGACCGGCACGCGCTCTACAAGACCACCGCGAAGAAGATCGCCGGTGCGGCCGGCCACGCCCTGACCTTCATGGCCAAGTACGACGAGGGCGAGGGGAACTCCTGCCACGTACACCTGTCCCTGCGCGGCGACCAGGGGGAGCTCACCTTCGCCGCCCCCGGTGCACCCGATGGACCCGGGGCACCCCCCGACGGGGCCATGTCGGACCTGATGCGGTGGTTCGTGGCCGGCCAGCTCGCCTGCATGGCCGAGTTCACGCTGCTCTACGCGCCGACCGTGAACTCCTACAAGCGGCTGGCACCAGGCGCCTTCGCCCCGACCGGGATCTCCTGGGGCCTGGACAACCGCACCTGCGCGATCCGGGTGGTCGGGCACGGCGCCTCGCTGCGGATCGAGCACCGGGTACCCGGCGGTGACGCCAACCCCTACCTGGCGCTCGCCGGGATGATCGCCGCCGGCCTGCACGGGATCGAGCACCGGCTGCCGCTGGAACCACCGCGCACCGGTAACGCCTTCGCCGCCCCCGACGTCCCGCGGCTGCCCACCACCCTGGCCGCCGCGGCCCGGGCGTGGCGGGAGAGCGCCATCGCCCGGGCCGCGTTCGGCCAGTCGGTCGTCGATCACCTTGCGCAGGCCGCCGACGTCGAGCGGGCCGCCTTCGACCGGGCCGTCACAGACTGGGAGCGCCTGCGTTGTTTCGAGCGGTTCTGACGTCGGGCACGCTTCCGGCCGGCGCACTGCCGGCGGGCCCGCCGGCGGTGGGTGCGCCGACGGCGGCCGGGACGGGTGCGGCGGGTGCGGCCGGCGCGCCGCCCTCGCTCAGGCCGATCCGTGCGTGCAGGGCCCGCAGCGGCTTCGGCGCCCACCAGTTGGCGTCCCCGGCGACCCGCATGAACGCGGGCACGAGCACGCCGCGGATCAGTGTGGCGTCGAGCAGGATCGCAAGCGCCGTGCCCAGGCCGAACATCTGCATGAAGCGGACGGACGAGGTCGAGAAGGCCACGAAGGTCACCGCGAGCAGCGCCGCGGCGGTGGTCACGAGACGTCCGGTACGGGCCAGGCCGGCGGCGACCGCCTCGGCGTTCGAGGCGCCCGCGTCATGCTCCTCCTTGATCCGGGAGAGCAGGAAGACCTCGTAGTCCATGCTGAGCCCGAAGGCGATGCAGAACAGCAGCACCGGCATGGACGTGTCGAGCGGGCCCGGGGTGAAGTCGAACAGCCAGCCGAGGTGCCCGTCCTGGAAGATCCAGACGGCGACTCCGAAGACGGCCGTGAGCGTGATCCCGTTCAGCACGATCGCCTTCAGCGGCAGCAGCACACTGCCGGTGAACAGGAACAGCAGCACGAAGGTGGTCAGCGAGATCAGCCCGATGGCAAGCGGGAGACGGTCGGCGATCGTGTCCTTGCCGTCGACGATGACGGCGGGTGGCCCGCCGGCGAGCGCCTCGGTCCCGGCCGGGGCGGCAGTGTCGCGGATCTGGTGGACGAGGGCCTGGGCCTCGTCCGAGTGCGGCTCCACGGACGGCACGACGCGCAGGTAGGAGGCGTTCTCGGCCGTGTGACGGCTGGCGGGCTCCCGCGGTGGCGCAACCGTCCGCCCGTCGATCAGGGTGCCGGCGGAGCTGTCGACCCGGGCGACGCCGTCCAGTTCGGAGAGGGCGGCGGCGTAGCCGGCGACCTGCTCCGGTCCGGTGCGGTCGGCCGGCCCGGTCACCACGACGACGATGGCCCCCGCGTCGTTGGAGGAGAAGTCCGAGCGGAGGACGTCACCGACCGCCCGGCTGGAGGCGTCCGCGCGCAGCACCCGGTCGTCCGGGGTGCCGAACTCGACGTGCAGGAAGGGGGCGGCCAGCACCAGCAGCAGGGCGACGACAGGCAGGCCGGCGAGCAGCGGACGGCGCATCGTGACGGTGGCCACCCGGCGCCAGAACGGCGACTCGACCACCTCCCGTGGCACCGCCCGCCCAGCAGCCGCGCCCGCACCGGCTCCGGCGCCGGCGCCGGCGCCGGTCGCGGCGTCGGCCTGCGCCGCGGCGTCGGCGGCGCGGCGGCGGCGCCGGAACAGCCCGATCAGGCCACCGACCCGCAGCGCGTTCACCCGGGATCCGAGCAGCATCAGCACCGCTGGCAGGACGACCACCGCGGCGACCACGGCCACGGCGGTGACCGCGATGCCGGCGTAGGCCATCGACTTCAGGAAGTACGGCGGGAAGACGAGCATCACCGCGAGCGCGACGATCACTGTCGCGCCGCTGAACAGGATGGTGCGCCCGGCGGTTCGCACCGTCACCGTCACGGCCTCGGCGCGGTCCCGGCCGGCCGCGAGCTCCTCGCGGAAGCGGCTGACCATCAACAGCGCGTAGTCGATCCCGAGGCCCATGCCGAGGGCCGTCGTGAGGTTGACGGCGAAGATCGACACATCGGTGAGGCTGCCGACCACCGAGAGCACGGCGAAGCCGCCGAGGATGCCGAGCAGCCCGATCCCGAGCGGGAGGAGCGCGGCCACCAGCCCACCGAAGGCGATGATCATCAGCACGGTCGTGATCGGGATGGCGATCGACTCGGCGACGGCCAGGTCGGCCCCCACCTGGCCGTTGATGTCCTCGCCGACCGTCGCGGCACCACCCGGGCGCACCGTGACCGGGGCGGCGGCACCACCCGGTGGGCCCTGGTCGGCCTGGCCTGCCTCGTAGGCGTCCTCGAACCGGGCCACCAGGTCCTCGGTGTGGTCCTCGTCCACGCTGGCGACGACGAGCGCGGAGCGGCCGTCGTCGGAGCGCAGCGGCGGGGCGTCCGTCCAGTAGGACGAGACGTTCGTGACGCCGGGTTCGCGGGCCAGATCCTCCGCGAGCTCCCGGCCCGCCCGGGCCACGGCAGGATCATCGACCGCCCGCCCGTCCGGGCCGGTCACCTCCGGCCGGGCGGTCACCAGGAGGACGAGGTTCGGCTCGCCGCCGAACTTCTCGTCCACCAGGTCCGCCGCCCGGGTGGAGGGTGAGGCGGGGTCGTCGAAACCGTCCGACTCGAGCTTGCCGAAGGCGCCCATGCCCACCACTCCGGCACCCAGCAGCGCGACAAGGGTGAGGAGCAGGACAAGTCGTGGCCGACAGGTGACGATCTTCGCTACAACAGTGAACACGGGACCCTCCCGAGAGAAGCAGTCTCTTAGGAGAACAGTGTTCACAGAGATCGACGCCACCGTCAAGAGCAGTGTTCTCGAAAGTTGACACCGATCGCGACCGGGACCCAGCATGGTGCGGTGACCCATCCCGTCCCACGTCGCGAACGCATCCGCCAGACGACGATCGACGAGATCAAGACGGTCGCCCACGAACAGCTCGCCGAGCACGGGGCGGCCGCGCTCTCGCTGCGCGCCGTCGCGCGCGCGATGGGGATGACCCCGTCCGCGATCTACCGGTACTTCGACAGCCGGTCCGCGCTGATCTCCGCACTCGCGCGGGACGCCTACAGCTCACTCGCCGACACGCTGGAGGCTGCCTTCCTCGCCGCCCCCGCGGACGACCAGATGGTGCGCTGGCTGCTGGTCGCCCGGTCACACCGACGCTGGGCGAAGACGCATCCGACCGAGTACACGCTGATCTTCGGCCCGCGGCCGGCCGACCTCACCGGCCGCCCCACCGCCGTCCAGAACGAGGTGGAGCGCTCCGTCGCGGTGCTCTTCCGGTGCATGCAGGAGGTGGTCGAGGCCGGCATCGTCGACCTGGGTGTGCTGGACGCCGAGCTGTCACCCGGCCTGCGCGCGCGGTTCCAGGAGTGGGACTGCACCGACCTGGGCCCGGCCGCCGAGGCCGCCTGCATGCTGGTGTGGACGCAGCTGCACGGCCTGATCGCGCTGGATCTGTTCGACCATCTGCCGCCACCGCTCGCCGACTCGGCCGAGCTGTTCGACCAGCAGATGATCGGCGCGCTGGTCCGGATCGGCCATCGCGGCCCGGTCGACTTCGCCGAGGTGATCAGGCGCGCCGATCTCACCGAACAGCACACGCTCGCACCGACCTGACGCGCCCCCGGCTGACGCGCGCCGGCCCGATGCCCGCCGCCGGCCCCGCCGGCCCCGGCTGACGCGCGCCGCCGGGCCCCGGCCGCCGCCGCGCCGGTGTGACGCGGCGGCGGCCGGGATCGTGCCGCGGCGGGGTTTCGTCAGGCGGAGGCCCGCATCCGCCGGCCGAGGGTGTCGAGCGCGGCGCGGCGGGCGCTCTTGATCTCGGGGAGCCGCGCCTGGTAGGCCGACGCCGTCGCCAGCGGCTGGTAGAACCCCAGCCGTGGGACGAAGTCGATCTCGTCGTAGCCGGGTGGGCGGTGCAGCGCGTAGGTGCGCCCCGGGAAAAGGAGGTCGTAGTTGTCGGCAATCTGCCAGATGGCGACATGGGGATCGAGTCGGCGCCGTTGGAAGTAAGCCTCCAGGACGTCGATTGTGAAACTGATCTCGTGGAACTGCTTCACCAGGTTGTGGTAGTGCTGACCGACCTGGTACTTGATCGGCAGCTCGACCTGGAGACAGTCCGCGTAGTCGAGAAGGTCGAGGGCGAGAACCTTCAGGGAGGTTTCCACCCCGTAACCGCGGGAGAACGCGAGCGCCGCAAAGACGTCGGCGTCGATGACGAACTCCCCGATCAATGGCTGGATTGTCCGCGTGATGGACGGCACATAACGAGCGAGTTGCTTCGAGAGCAACGACCTGAGCATCTCCGTCGTGCGCCCGCCAGGCTGACCGTCACCGGTCACCCTGCGCGAACTTCCATTCACGAAAAGCGGGGCGTTCCCAGCCGTGGCTGCGGCCGCGAGCACACCTACCGTGGTCGGGTCATAACTTTCGAGGTCGGCGTCATGGAAAATGAGGCGGTTGCCGAAGGCCAGATAGGCAAGGCTGCGCATCGCGCCGGCCTTGCCGCCGACCGTGGCCGCCTCACGCCCCGCATGGCGCTCGAGCACGGACTGGCCGCGGACGACCCAGCTCGCACCCGCCTCGGTCGCGATGCGGACGAGATCGTGCTCGTCCCCGTCCGACGAGGGGTCGACGACGACCCCGATCTCGTCGAGGACGCTGCGCTCCTGCATCCAGCGTTGCCGGTTGAGCGCGATGATGGTCCCGAGCGTTCGCGCCGCCTCTGGCCCGCGTGCGGGTATCAGAAGACTGAGCGTGACGCCTTTGTTGAGCTTGTCCACCTCGATCGCGTCGAGGTCGAGGGTGGTGGGTTCGAGCGTTCGCACGGACGCCCCTCTCTCGAGGCCTTTCTTGGTTACGACCAACCCCCCAGACCGACCACGCCCGCGCAGACGTGGACGGCGGAACACCAGATGGTCCGTGTACCGCGTGAACCATCCAGGCGAAGCTTTCCGGGCAGACGTCCCCAGGTCAACAGGGCGTCCTTCCCACCCTCCCTTGTTAAGCCTTTTCGCGACCCCTGATCCCCCCCGGGATCGATCGGCCCGCGGACCGGCCGATCAGGTGGCGAGCCCCAAAGTATGGATGTTGCGCGACGGATCGTCACTCCCCCGGAAGAGTCCTTCGGGGAGCATCTGCGCCCGGCGGGGGACACCGGGCGGGCCACGGTCTCCCCGTGGAGGTCCGACAGGTCAGGGCACTCTGGCCGCTCCAGCCCGTCATGGGCTGGATCCCTGCCCTGAACGGTCTACCCGGGAACTGTCCGGATGACCCCCGGCGGGTCCGGAAACGCCGCCAGGACCCGATGTCGGCGCTGGTAGTGGACCTGGGCACTGTCCTGGCGAGGGCCCGGCGACCCGATGGCATTGATGGCATGCTCGGGTGATGGATGTCGCACTGGACCCGATGCGCCCCGATCTCCGGCTCGCCGGATCGCCCCTCCCGGTCGTGGGCCGAGCCCGGATCTACGTGTGCGGTATCACACCGTATGCGGTCACGCATCTCGGCCACGCGGCGACCTATCTGTGGACGGACCTCGCCGTCCGGCTCTGGCGTTCCACCGGTGTGCAGGTGGAGCTGGCCCGCAACATCACCGATGTCGATGACGCGATGTTCACCGAGGCGCGCCGGCTGGGCATGCCGTACGACCAGGTCGCGTCGATGCAGCGGTTCGGCTTCGACCGCACCATGGCGGCCCTCGGGATCCGCCCGCCCGACCACGAGCCGACGGCACGCGCCTCCGTCTCGCGGGTGATCGAGCTCGCGGCGGCCCTGCTCCGCTCCGGCGATGCCTACGAGCGCAACGGCAGTGTCTACGCCCGCGCGGCCCAGGCGGCGGACAGCGCCGGGATCGACCGGGCGGAGGCGATCACGCTCGCCGCCGAGTACAACGACGAGCCGGGCGATCCGGAACGTGACGACCCGCTCGACGTGGCGGTCTGGCGGGCAGCCACACCCGGGGGCGACTTCCCGAGCTGGCCGAGCCCGTGGGGCCCCGGCCGGCCGGGCTGGCACGCCGAGTGCGCGGCGATGGTCCTGTCGACCTTCGGGTCCAGCGTCGACCTGCACGCGGGCGGCGCGGACCTGCGCTTCCCCCACCATGCGGTGGAGGCGCTGCTCGCCGAGCGCGCCACCGGCGTCCGCCCGTTCGCGCGCGCCTGGCTACGCTCCGGGACGGTCCGGGTCGGCGGCGTGAAGATGTCCAAGTCGCTGGGCAACCTGGCCTACGTCGACGACCTGCTGACCCGGCACGAGCCGGCCGCGCTGCGGCTGCTCTGCCTTGCCCGCCCGTGGGGTCTGGACTGGGACTTCGACGAGGCGGCGTTCGAGGCGGCCGAGGCCGACCTGGACCGGCTCTACACCGCCGCGGCCCGGCCCGGCGGCAGCCGGGACGGTCTGGCCGCCGCCGCGATCGACGCCGCCCTGCTCGACGACCTCGACACCGTCCGGGCCCGGGAGGTGGCGTTGGAGGCGGGAGGCGGCGCCGCCCGGCGCTTCATCTCGGTGCTGGGGCTGGTCTGACCTCCGCCCCGTCACCGGCTGGCGAGTGCCCCGCGGAGTGCGACACAAGACTCAGACAAAAGGTCGCACCCTGCGTCAAATGATCGTGTACACGTAGCTACCATCGAAACAGTTTCGACGTCGCCCAGGTTCGGGACCGTCAAACCAAAGCCGCCCGCCCGGCCAGAACGACACAAAGGGTGATGATCCAAGCCGGCAGGGTGGTGTTGCGGGCGGTGAGCGGCAGGCGTGGACCGCGCCGGTACCCGACCCGCGCGCCCCTGTCACCGGCGCATCCCCCGACCCGGCGTTCGTATTCGGAGAACCTGCACATGGCCCGGTCACTCCCGTCCGGTGCGCGGCGGCCGGCGCCCCCCGGCATCCGGTGACCGTGCGACTGCCCCCACGTCCGTCCCGCACACCGCCCGACTCGCCATCGGCCGTCCCACCACGCAGCTGGGTCTGGTACCTCGTCGGCGGTCTGGGCCTGCTCGCCCTCTTCTGCGCCGCCCCGTCGAGCGGCCCGCTGTCGGTGCTGCGCACGATCGCGTCCCTGCTGGTCAGCAGCTCCGCGGTGGTGGCGGTCCTGATCGGGGCGCGGCTGCGGCAGCACCCGCCGGCCCGCCCGCCCTGGCTGCTGTTCGCCGCCGCCGAGGCCGCGGCGGCGCTCGGCGGCGTCCTGCTCCACGGGGCGCGCCACCTGCTGGACCGGCAGGGCTTTCCCGGACTCTGGGACGTCGCCCTCCTCGCGCAGTACCCACTGCTGGTGGTCGGCATCGCGATGCTGGGCCGGCGGCGGGGCGCGGCCGACGGGCTCACCAACATCCTCGACAGCCTGACGATCACCGTGGCCGGTGCGCTCGTCGCCTGGATCTATCTGGTCGCCCCGCGGCTGTCCACCGAGCAGACACTCCTCGTCCGGCTGCCGGCACTGGCGTACGCGGTGCTGAGCCTGGCGGTCCTCGCCGCCGGTCTGCGCCTGCTCCTGAACGGCAGGCCGCGCGCCGCCTCGTACTACCTCCTTCTCGGCTATCTCGCCGCCGTGCCGGCCGCGGCTGTGCTGTACGTCCCACGTCAGCTCGACGGGACATACCAGGTCGGCGGGCCTGCGGAGATCATCGGGATGGCCGGCGCGCTGCTGCTCGGTGCCGCCGCGCTGCATCCGAGCGCGGGCGACGTCACCGCCGGGCGCCCGCGGACGGGCACCGTGCTCTCCGTGCCGCGGCTGCTCGCGCTCACCGCGGCGGCGCTGGTGGCGCCGGTCGTGCTCACGGTGCAGAGCCTGCGGGGCCAGACCGACGGGCTGGTCGTGGTGGCCGTCTCCAGCGGGGCGATGTTCGTCCTGATCATCTTCCGGATGGCCGGCCTGGTCGCCGACCAGCACCAGGCCGCGATCACGGACGGGCTCACCGGCGTACACACCCGCCGCCACCTGGAAGGCGAGCTGTCCGCCTCGGTGGACCGCGCGTTGCGTCACGGCAGCCGCCTCGGCCTGTTCCTGATCGACGTCGACCACTTCAAGGCGATCAATGACCGGTTCGGGCACCCGTCCGGCGACGACGTCCTCGTCGAGGTGGCGCGCCGGCTGCGAGCCGCGACCAGGCCCGGTGACGTGCTGGGCCGGTACGGCGGCGAGGAGTTCGCGGTGGTCGTGACGGACCTGCGCGAGGCGGACCTCGCGGCCGTCGGGGAGCGGCTGCGCCGCCAGGTCGGCACCGAGCCGATCCGGATCAGCGCCCGGACCTCCGGCGAACCGGCCGCCGCCGGGCAGGTTCCGGACGGGCCGGTTCAGGATGATCAGATCGTGACGGTGACGGTGTCGGTCGGGGTGGCGGTCGTGCCCACCCACGCCGCGGACGCGGCCGGGCTGGTCGCCGCCGCCGACAGCGCGCTCTATGCGGCGAAGGCCGGGGGTCGGGACAGGGTCACGATCAGCGGCCAGCCCGCTCCGCCCGCGGCCGAGGGGCAGCTCGCCGTCAGAGCGGCCTCCCGCACCGTCTGAACCGCCGGCACGGGGAGGCCCGGACGGGCACCGGTGGACGTCGCCTGCGCGACATCCCGACCGCGTGACGTGCCGGCACGCGTGGCTGGCCACCTCAGCCGGGGGTGCAATGCGCAACTTGTCCAGTTAAGGCCGGTTTCGCGACGTAGTGTTCGCACAGGGTGCAGCCGCACCGCACCGACTGGTGAAACCTCGATTCTCCCACTGGTCGGCAGCGCCGATCCGGTAGAGCAACCCGGACATCAGTCCTCCTCGACTCCGCTGGCCGATAACTCCGCTGGGCCGTCAGCTCCGGTCGGGCGACGCGCCGCCTCGTTGCCGCGGCCACCCGGCCGTGGCGGGTCATCGGGATGTGGCTCGCTGCCCTCGTCGTGGCTCTCGGGCTGGCAGCCGGTTCCGGAGGAAAGCCTCACGAC
>NZ_JBFLUG010000058.1:0-47312 GCF_041008525.1 Parafrankia sp. FMc2
TCCGGTGTCGGAAAAGTCAGCGTTGTATAGGAGGCGGGGGGCGGCGGCTGGGGCTGGTGAGCCCAGCGCCGTGACCGCCCTCTCCCGAGCGTGACCGCACTCTCCCGAGAAGGCGAGTCAGGGGCGTGAGCCCCGCGGCGGGCCCCGTTTCCCCGGTGGCCCGCCCACGGTCGTGCAGGTCGGTGATCATCGACCGGGCTGCACGGCCTTTGCCGTCTCTTTTCATCACTGTGCGGCGGCATCTTCTTCGGCAGCATTCTCTACGCAGGTCAGGGGGGCTCGTGAGGATCGTCTGCGTGGGTGGGGGGCCGGCCGGCCTCTACTTCGCCATCTCCGCCATGCGTCGGGACGCCGGCCACGAGATCACGGTGATCGACCGGGACTCCCCGGCCGCCACGTACGGCTGGGGCGTCGTCTACTGGGACAACCTGCTCGACGTCCTGTTCCGTAACGATGCGGACAGTGCCCGGGAGATCCGGGCGGCGTCCGCGCTCTGGCAGGAGCAGCGGATCAGCCTCGGCCCGGGCCGGGTCGCGCACTTCGCCGGCTACGGGTTCAGCGTGCAGCGGTCGGCCCTGCTGGAGATCCTCACCCGGCGGGCGGTCGAGCTCGGGGTGCGCGTCGAACACCGGCGCGAGATCGCGGACCTGACCGACCTGGCCGACCTGGGTGCCCTCGGCGGGGTCGGGACGCCCTCCCGCCCGGACGCCGACCTCGTCGTCGCCGCCGACGGCGCGAACAGCCAGCTGCGCACGATGCTCGACGGCCAGTTCGGCACCCGGACCGACCTTGGCGCGAACCAGTACATCTGGCTGGGGACACCGCGGCGCTTCGACAACTTCACCTTCGCCTTCGAGCGCACCCCGGCGGGCTGGCTGTGGTTCCACGCCTATCCGTCCAGCGCGGACATCAGCACCTGCATCGTCGAATGTGCGCCGGGTACCTGGGAGCGGCTCGGGTTCGCCACCGCGGACGCCGGCGAGGTGCGCCGGCGCCTCAGCGAGATCTTCGCCGGCCCGCTCGGCGGACAGGGCCTCATCGACCACCCCGGGCGCCCCGCCCGGTGGCAGCGGTTCGCCCAGATCACCAACCGCAGCTGGTATGCCGGCAACACGGTGCTGCTCGGCGACGCCGCCCACACCACCCACTTCACCCTCGGTTCCGGCACCGCGCTGGCGATGCTGGACGGAGTCATGCTCGCCCAGATGCTCTACGAGCACGACGACGTCCGCGGGGCGCTCGCCCAGTTCGACCGGGACGGCCACGCCGCCCTCGCTCCGCTGCAGGCCCGCGCACGGACGAGCATGGCCTGGTTCGAACGGGTCGACGCGCTGCTCGACCGGATGCCGGCGGGCGCGGACGGACCCGACCCGGTCGAGTTCGCGTACGCGATGGCGGTCCGCCAGAGCGACCAGCCCCCGTGGCGCTACCAGGCCCATCGGGCGATGCAGCTGCCGGTGGTGCGCCGGGCCCAGCGCGCGCTCGACACCGGCATCCGGTGGTATCTGGCCCGCCGGCGCGGCGAGCCGGTGCTGTCCGCCCGGCCGGTGCCCGCCGGCGGGGGCCGGCCCGCTGCGCCGGCGGGGTCCGGGATGCCGGCCGAGTCTGCGGCGCGGGAGCCCGCGGAGCGCGAGACCGCGGGCCGCCCCGAGCACGTGGTTCCGGTCGGGCCGTCGGCGGGGACCGGGCCGGGCGCGACCGGCGATGTCAGACGGCAGCCTGCCAGAGCAGGGGGATCTGGCGCCCGCCCTGCGGGTTCGTGAAGCCGACGACCTGGCCTCGGCGGTTGATCGCGTTGGCGTAGCCCGTGGACAGCGGTGCCGGGCCGTCGAGCCTGCGGGCCTCGCCGTCGGACCACAGGTAGGGACGTTCCACGCCATCCGCGGTGGTCGCGGACCCGACCACGGTGCCGTCGTCGCTGATCGCGGACGGGGAGATGGTGGTGCCCCCTATACCGGTGAGGGCCCGGCGCTGCCCGGCGGTCCAGACGAACGCGGCCGTGGAGTAGTCCAGGGGAGACGGGTACGGGTAGAGGAGATCGCCGCCCGGCTCCCCTGCCGCCGGGTCGATCGGACTGATCGGTTCGATCGGGCCGGGAGCCTGGTTGAAGCTCTGCACCAGCACCTGACCGTGCTCGTTGATCCCGACCGCGGTGCTGTCGGTGAATCCGGGCGCGACCCCGAGATCGATCGCCTGCCCGCCGTCCCAGAGGACGGCGTGCGTGTGCTCGTCCGCGGTCGCGCTCGCACCGACGACCTGACCGCGGTTGTTCATCGCCACCGGCCAGCTGTACGTGCCGCCGAGCGTGCCGAGGTCACGCAGCGTTCCGGCGACGGAGAGGAAGGCGTGCTGCTCGTCGGCGGCCGTCTGGCTGACGCCGGCGACCTGGCCGCGGTCGTTGACGAGATCCGCGCTGCTCCAGCCACCGCCCAGGGTGCCGAGATCCGTCGGCACCCCGTCATGCCAGACGGTGGCGCGGGTACTCGTCTCCTCCGGGCCGACGGAGCCGTCGAGGGGCAGGTCGGAGCTGCTCAGGCCGACCACGGTGCCGTCGGCGGCAATGTCGCTGACCGTGCTGAACCGGTTCGGGCCGGGACTGGTCGGCGCCAGTGTCGTCAGGGTCCCGTCCGCCCAGACGAACCCGTGGCGCGGCCCGGTCGCCGGGTACCTGTTCCCGGCGACCTGCCCGGCACCGTTCACCGCGACCGGCGAGCTGTCCTCGATGACGGCCGGGACGCCGCGCCGCCAGACGACACCGGTCGACGCGTAGCCGTCGGACCAGGCCTGGCCGATGATGACGCCCTCGTCGTTCAGCGCGGTCGTGCTGCCCGCGGACAGGCCGGCTGGCAGCGTGAGGGCGATCAGCTCGTAGCCGCCGTCCACGTAGCTGTGGCCGGGCGCCGCGGCCGCGGGCAGCACGCCGACCGCGCTCACGGCTCCCACCGCCCCGACCATGCAGAACGCCGTCAGCACACCGATCGCGGACGTCCCGACCCGTGCCCTCCTGGTAGGTGCCACCCATGACCTCCTGAGGTCAATTACTTACTTGGAGTGATTGATCTCGGATGCTAGGGGGGAGCCGTGTGGACCCCCGCCACCCCGGGCTGTCGGGTGAGCGACCCCGGCCGCCTGGCATGCTGGATCGACAGGCGGGTGACGGGAGCTGTGGCTGATGGGCGACGGGTCCGGGCCGCGGCCCGGCGTGCGGGTGCTGTTCGTCGACGACGAGCCCCAGCTGCTGCGGGCGATGCGGATCACGCTGCGGGCCCGGGGCTACGAGGTGCGGACGGCGGTCGACGGCGGGCAGGCGCTGTCCGAGGCCGCCGGGCACCCGCCCGACCTCGTGGTGCTCGACCTCGGCCTGCCCGACATCGACGGCATCGACGTCATCCGCGGTCTGCGGGGGTGGACCCGGGTGCCGATCATCGTGCTGTCGGGCCGGACGTCCGGGCCGGAGAAGATCGCCGCTCTGGACGCCGGTGCCGACGACTATGTCACCAAGCCGTTCTCCGTGGAGGAGCTCCTCGCCCGCATGCGCGCGGTGAGCCGGCGGTCCCCGGCGGCCGAGACCGGGCCGGCGGTGGACGTCGGCGGCTACCGCGTCGACTTCGCCGCCCGGTCGGTGACCGCCCGCGCGGAGGGCACGCCGCCGGTGCATCTGACGCCGACCGAATGGCGACTGCTCGACGCGCTGGCCCGCGACCCGGGCAAGCTGGTCAGCAGCCGCGCGCTGGTCAGCGAGGTCTGGGGCCCGACCTACCCGGACGACACCTCGTCGCTGCGGCTCTACATCAACCGGCTGCGCCGCAAACTCGAGCCCGACCCGACCCGGCCGCGCCACCTGACCACCGAGCCCGGCATGGGCTACCGCTTCCAGCCCTGACCCGCGCCTTCCGGCCGGTGGCCAGTGGCCGGTGGGTCGGTCGGTATGGCCGGAACTCGCCTCGCCCGGGCGCCGTGCATTCAGGGATGCAGAAGGTCTCGATGACGCGGCGGCCAGAACGGACTGCCGGACCGAGTTCACGATCAAGGCATTCCCGGGCCACTGTCCCCCGACGCTCGCGTTCGTGGGCGGCTCGGGAAGGGTGCAGACCAGTGGATCCGATTTTCGTAACGGCCATGACGGTGATCGCTGTGGAGACCCTGGGGTTAGCCAACCTGTGGCTACGCCTACGTTCTTCGCTGCGGCAGGCGAACATCAACCGGCAGCTGATGGTCGAGGTGGCCCGGACGGTGCCGCCCGGTAGCACGCTGCTGGCACGACGTCCCGATGGGTCGCAGTTGGCCATGGTCGTGGCACACCGGCCCCTCGACTGAGAACGGTGCTCACATGGACAGCCGCCCTGACCCGCCGGAGCCCTCCGCAACCTCGAGAGCGGCGCCCGCCCCTTTGTCCGGCCTGTCGGCGAACACAGTCGCGGAGTTCAGCGCCTTCTACCGCAGGTTCGTCCCCACGCTCGTGGGGTTCCTGATCTGGCAGGGCGTCCGGCAGGCCGATGCCGTCGAGATCGCCCAGGACACGATGGTCATCGCGTTCCGCTCGTGGGACCGCATCGATCGCCCGGAGGCGTGGGCTCGGCGGGTCGCGTCCCGCGCCTATGCCCGGCGGATCGCCGACCTCGCCGAGGAGTCGGTGGCTGAGGTTCCCGAGGCGCGCTCGCCGTTGCTGGGTAGCCCGGCGGACCTGGACGCGGTGATCGGCCGACATGAGGTCCTCCGTCTCCTCGACCTGCTTCCGCCCCGCCAACGACAGGTGATGGCCTGGGCGGTGGACGGCTACACGCCGGGAGAAATCGCGCAGGAGCTAAGGATGGAACCGGACGCGGTCCGAGCCAGCCTGTACAAGGCCCGCCGTGCACTCGCTGGCCATGTTGATCCAAGGAGAGGAGGCGAACTCCATGACTGAGGAAGAGCTGGACCAGAAACTGGCATCGGCTCGCCGGGATCTGATTGGTGACGTGGACGCCGTCCTGGACATCGAGGCAGGCCTACGTGACGCGCTGCTGCCGGCTCGACGTGACGCGGTCGAGGACGCCATCCGCACTGTTCTGGATCTGGGATCCGGCCTGGCCGCGATCGTTCCGGGTGCCGGGCTGATCGCTGGGCGAACGCAGGCCCCTGCTGCTCCCGCTGGCCAAGGTGAGCTGGAGGGCGGCGTGGGTGCGACGGCGCGCCTGCTGAGGTCGCTTCCGCCCGCTGATCGACTTGCCCTCCGCGGTGATCCGGCGATCACCGGTCTTGCCTCGGTGTTGCGGATCGCCGGAGCCCTCGATTTCGCCCTCGCGCTCGATTTCGCCCTCGCTCACGATTTCGCCCTCGCCCGTGTCCGCGTTCTCGCCCTCGTTCGTGCCCTTGACCTCGCCCGCGCCCGCGGTGTCGACCTGGCGTGCGGCCACACCTGCGAGGAGGCCCTCGACCTCGAGCTTTCCGAAGCTCTCGACCTCGCTCTCGCATTCGCGCTGGCCCTCGCCCGTGCCCTCGACCTCGCCGACGCCCAGGACGTCACCCACGAGCGTGTCTGCGGTCCCGACCTCGTCCGAACCCTTGACCTCACCCTCGCTCGTGCCCTCGACTTGGCTCGTGCCCGTGTCCGCGCCCATGCTTTGAAGCAGACCCGCGGCCTCGCCCTCGCGATCGAAGATGATCTTCACCATCGCCGCGACCACGCTGACCCCTTCGCGGATCCGGCCAGCAGCCTTGAGCTCGCCCTGAATGACTTCACGGAAACGGATCTCCGCGAGGTCGATCTGGTCGATATGTCCCTGACGGGAATCCGCTGGTCGCGGGGAACGCAGTGGCCGCCGGGATGGCGGGAGCAGATCGAACAACGATCGGGAGAGGTCGAGCCCGGGGTGTTCGAGATCCGGGATGGCGCGGAACACGCCGACCCGTCCGCCGTCCTGATGGATCTCTGAGGTCGGCGGGCGCTGCTGGAGGCCGGCAGGACCGGAGACGCGACGCTGGATCGGCGAAGCTGCGGCTGGGGTGTGCCGACCTGTTGCGTGCCGACTCTGGAGCTGCCGGCTCGCGGTGTCTCGCCGGCCTGCCTCGGCCTGCCTCGGCCGGCTGCTGGCCGCTCGGTCGGGCGCGCATTTCTGACGTCGGTGTCTACTTTCTGGTAGACACGAGAGGCAGAGCAAAGACGGACGCCGCGACGCACGGACAGGGCGACGACACGATGCGCTTCATCTTTCATTACCCGGAGACGTCAGGGACCAGCGGTGACTTCCTCGACCCCGGACCGCTCGGGGACGTCGCCCGGGCTGTCGAGAAGGCCGGGTTCGACGCGCTGTCCCTCACCGAGCACCCGGTTCCCGGCGCCCGCTGGCTGGAGAACGGCGGGCACCAGAGCCTCGACCCGTTCATCGGTCTGGGCTACGTGGCCGCCGTGACCGAGCGGCTGCGGCTGCTCACCCATCTGTCGGTCGCGCCCTACCGCAACCCGTTCCTGCTCGCCAAGTCGGCGGCGACCGTCGACAAGGTCTCCGGTGGCCGGTTCACGCTGGGTATCGGCACCGGCTACCAGAAGTCCGAGTTCTACGCGCTGGGGGTGGACTTCGAGGAGCGCAACGCTCTTTTCGACGAGATCCTCGACGTCCTGCCGCTGCACTGGTCCGGCGAGCCGTTCAGCTTCAAGGGCCTGCACTTCGACGCCCGCAACGTGATCGCGCAGCCTCGGCCCGTCCAGGACCCGATTCCGATCTGGATCGGCGGCAACTCGAAGCTGAGCCGTCGGCGGGTGGCCGCGCGCGGGCAGGGCTGGATGGCGATGTCCGGCGGCCCGCAGCTGTCGACCACCGCCCGGACGGTCTCGATCGGGTCCCTCGCGGATCTCGGCACCATGATCCGCGAGATGCGGGACGCGGCCGCGGCGAACGGCCGCACCGACCTGATCGACGTGTCCTACTCCTACTCGGGCGTGACCTCCCCGGATGCCGTCACCACCGACGTGGACCGCCACCGCGAGGCCCTCGCCGAGATCGAGAAGGCCGGTGTGACCTGGACGCTGATCTCGTCCCGCACCCGTTCCGCCGCCGAGACCATCGCCTTCGTCGAGGCCTTCGGCGAGACCTACCTGACCTGACCTGATCTGACCTGACCGCGCCGCGCAGGCGCGACCGATGTGCATCTGACGTGGAGTGGAGGCGAGGTCCGGCGTGGGCTGGTTCGAGGATCGCGGTGGGTTGGCGGGCACTGTTGCCGTCATCAGCGGCGGAGCGGGCGGGATCGGGGGAGCAGTCACCACGGATCTCGCGGCCAACGGCGTACGGCTCGCGGTCATCGACATCGACGGGCCCGCGGTCGAGGCACTGCGGGCCACGCTGAAGGAGCAGGGCGCCGACGCGATCGTGCACCACGGCGACGCGCGTGACCCCGAGGAGCTCGCGCGGCTGTTCACCGCGGTCGACGAGGCCTGGGGCCGGCTCGACACCCTGGTCAACGTGGTCGGCGGCACCTTCCGGGCGCCGTTCGTCGAAACCCGGCCGAAGGGCTGGGACGCGCTGATCCGGCAGAACCTGACGCACATCCTGCACACCTGCTCGCTGGCCGTGCCGCGGATGCAGGCCGGCGGGCGCGGCGGCAGCATCGTCAACCTGACGACGGTCGAGGCGCACCGCGCCGCGCCCGGCTTCGCGGTCTACGCGGCGGCGAAGGCGGCCGTCGAGCAGTTCGGCCGCACGCTGGCCGTGGAGGTCGCCCCGAGCGGCATCCGGGTCAACAACGTCGCCCCGGACTACACCCCGACCCCGAACATGCAGAAGATGTCCGGGGGCGGCGACAACGCCTACTCGACGCCCGTCGGTGTCCGGGTCGGGATCCCGATGGGCCGGCCCGGAGACGTCACGGACGTGTCCGGCTGCGTGGTCTTCCTCGCCTCCGCACTGTCCACCTACGTCACCGGGACGACGCTGCACCCCGACGGCGGCACCTATGCCTCGTCCGGCTGGCTGAACTGGCCCAAGGTCGGCTGGTCGAACCACGCCCCGGCGCATGTGCTCGCCGCGGTCGACCCCGCGACCGGCAGGCCGGTGGCTCTCGGCGACGAGTGACGGCGCCGGCCGACAGCCGCCGGGATCAGCCCAGGGTGATGGGGAGCTTCTCGTAGCCACGCACGGTGCTGGTGTGCAGCCGCACCGCGCGCTCGTGGTCGACGCCCCACTCGGGGAAGCGGCGCAGGGTCTCCTGCAGGGCGACCCGCGCCTCCAGCCGGGCGAGCGCGGCGCCGAGACAGAAGTGCACCCCGTGACCAAGTGAGACATGGCTGTCGAACCGGCGGTGGATGTCGAACCGGTCCGCGTCGGGGTACTTGCGCTCGTCGCGGCCGCCCGAGCCGGTGATCAGCAGGACCCGGGACTTCGCCGGCATCCGGGTGCCGTGCAGCTCCACGTCGGTGGTGAGCGTGCGGCCCTGGACGGGGGAGGGCGCCTCGTAGCGCAGCAGCTCCTCGACCGTGTTGCCGATCAGCGACGGGTCCGCGACGAGCTCGGCGCGCTGGTCGGGATGCTCGGCGAGCACGGAGCAGGCCCAGCCGAGCAGGCGGGCGACCGTCTCGGTGCCGGCGCTGATGAGCAGGTTGGCGAAGTCGGCGGCCTCCTGGTTGGAAAGGCGGCGGACCCCGTTGTCGGTGACGATCTCCGCCTGGACCAGGCTGGTCATCATGTCGTCGCGCGGCTGGGAGCGGCGCAGCTCGAGCTGCTCGGTCAGATAGGCGTGCATCTCGATCTGGGCGCCGAACGACACGTCGTTGACCATGCCGGCGCCCTCCTCGATGTGGAAGGTCAGATCGATGAGGCGGCGCATCTGCTCGCGGTCCGCCGGGTCGACGCCGATCAGCTCGGAGATCACCTTGGACGGCAGCTCGGCGGCGAAGTCCTGCACGAAGTCGAAACCGTCACCGCCGATCTGCGGGTCGAGCATCTCCGCGCACAGGGCCCGGATGCTGTCCTCGAGGGCGGAGATCCGCCGGGGAGTGAACGCCCGGGAGACGAGGGTACGCAGCTCGGTGTGCGTCGGCGGGTCGAGAAAGATCATGTGGCCGGTCTGCATTGGCTCCGGAGACATGATCTCAAGAACGGTGCCGTACGCGGAACTATAGGTCTGCGGGTCGCGGTGGGCGGCCTCGATGTCGTCGTACCGCGACAACGCGTAGAAATTCAGTTCATCGTTCCGGTAGACCGGTGCTTTGTCGCGCAGCTCGCGCCAGACATCGTAGGGCGCGTGGTGAAGCACTTTGTCGTAGGGATTCCAGGTTAATTCCGTCATGGCGCACACTATGTCAGGGTCAGACGCCGTCGCGCTGGAGCAGCAGGACGCCGGAGGGGGTGCCGCCGCCGGAGGTGACGACCGCGGTCCGGGCGTCGGCGACCTGGCGTTCGCCGGCCTCGTGCCGCAGCTGGGTGACCGCCTCGTAGAAGAAGCCGTAGCCGTGGGTGCGACCTTCGGACAGCTGGCCGCCGTGCGGGTTCAGCGGCAGCTCGCCGTCCAGCGCGATGCGCCGGCCCTTGTCCAGCCAGTCCTGCGCCTCACCGATGCCGCAGAAACCGAGCCCCTCCAGCCAGGAGATCGCGTTGAAGGTGAAACCGTCGTAGACCAGGGCCAGGTCGACGTCGGCCGGACGCAGGTCGGTGCGGGTCCACAGGTGGGCGGCCTGGCCGAGGACCTGCGGCTCGTGGGTGATGATCCCCTGCTCCCAGGAGACCCGCTCCAGGATCTGCGTGCCGACGGCCTCCACCCGGATCGCCGGCTTCGGCAGGTCGCCGGCGACGGAGGCGTCGGAGACGACGACCGCGATGGACGCGTCGCACGGCACGTCGCAGTCGTACAGGCCGAACGGCGTGGTGATCGGCCGGGCCGACATGTAGTCGTCGAGGGTGAGCGGGTCGCGGTAGATCGCGTTCGGGTTGAGGGCGGCGCCCGCGCGGCCGTTCAGCGCGATCGCGGCGAGCATCTCCCGGTCGGCGCCGTAGCGGTGGAAGTACTGGTTCGCGTTCATCGCGATCCAGTTCGCGGCGGACATCGCCCCGAACGGCGCGCGCCACAGCGATGACGCGTTGGAGACCCGCCCACCGCCGGAGGCGCCCAGCCCGAGGGCCCGGTGGGTCGACTCCCACACGGTCCGGAAGCACAGCACGTGCCGGCACAGCCCGGAGGCGACCGCCAGCATCGCGGCGATCACCGAACCACCCGGTCCGGGCAGGTCACCGCCACCGTTCGTCCAGGTGGGGTGCAGCCGCAGGGCCTCCTCGACGGCGGTCACGCCGCCCTCGCTCATCCCCATCCCGGCCGCGCCGGGGTAGGTGGACAGGCCGTCGATGTCCTCGAGGGTGAGGCCGGCATCCGCGACGGCCTTCAGGCAGGCGTCGACAGTGAGCTCCAGCGGATCGACCATCAGCCGTCGGCCGATCCGGGACCGGCCGATCCCGGACAGGACCGCGCGGTGCTCGAAGCGGTCCGCGCTCAGGGGCGCGCGCGGGGTGGGCAGGTCGGGCTCGCCGACCCGGTCCGTCGGGTCGGTGCCGCCGGTCGGCTCGAACAGGGCGAGCCAGACGTCCTCGTGCTGCTCGAAGCGGACGGCCACCTCCTGCCCGATGTGGACGTCCGTCGGCTCGCAGCCGGTGATGTTCGTGGTCAGCCGGACACTGGCGTCCTCCGCCAGGGCCACGTTCGCGATCACGTACGGCGGCGTGAACGCGGGTGACCACTGCTGGGCGTTGATCGTGAACCCGACGACGGTGGCCCGGCCGGAGACCTCGGTGGGCGCGTGCGAGCGGCTGCGGCACCGCGGGCAGATGGGCACCGGCGGGTGCACGAGCTGGCCGCAGTCGTCGCAGCCCTGGACCCGCAGCTTCCCGTCAGCCCCGGACTTCCAGAACCACTCGGTCGCTGGGGTGATCTCGGGAAGTGGGCGCATGCCTGCTCTTCGTCCTCTCATGTGGTCGGTCCCGCCCGTGTGGTCAGTCCCGCTCGTGTCGATCAGTCCCGCTCGTGTGGCCTGTCCTGGTCGTGGGGTCAGTCCGCCGAGACGGGAAAGGCCCTGGTGGTCGCGTAGACGGCGAGCCGGTCGTCACCGGCGTCCCGGACCTCGACCCGGCCGAGACCGGATCGTACGGTCGCCGTCGCCACGGCGGGGCCGGTGCGCACCGGGCGCAGGTAGCGCAGCGCCAACAGCGACAGGGAGGTACCCGGGGTGAGCGAGAGTGCCGCCTCCTCGGCGGCGAGGGCGATCAGCCCGCCGTTGAGGGTGCGCGCGGCGTTCAGCCCGTCGTCGGTCCGCGGCAGCACGGCGACGCCGGGCTCGCGGATCTCGCACCGGGCGCGCCGGGCGAAGGGCTCGCGCAGCCGCTGGCGGGGGAGTGCGACGTCCGGCTCCCGGCTCATCTCCGGGGTCAGCAGCACGGACGGATCCGGGGCGGCCATGAAGGACGCCACGCCGAGCGCGAGGCTCTCCCCGTCCGCCCCGGCGAAGTCGATCTCGATGACGGCGACCGACCGGCCGTTCTTCACCAGCCGGCCGGTGGCGTCGATCCGCTCGGTCTCCCGCAGCGGCCGGTGGACGTGAATGTCGAGGTCGAGCGTGACCGGGACCCGCGGGGCGAGGAAACCCATCATCGTGCGACCCGCGACCACGTCGGCCCAGGTCGCGAGAATGGACGTCCGGACGCTGGAGGTACCGGGCACGAACATTTCCGGGACGACGGCCGCCGTTCCGTGGAACTCGTCGCCGACCCGCCTGGCATCAAATCCGAGTTCCAGCAGGATATGCCCGTCGCGCTGCCGGTCGTCACTGCTCGTTGTCGTCATCCGTCCCTTTTCCGAGGTCCCTTTCCGGGCCCCTGGCCGGGTCCCTCGGCCGGGCGTCAGGCCAGGCCGAGGAGACCGGCCCGCTGGACTAGCTGCGGCCGGACAGGAAACGGACGATCGGGGTCGCGGCCGGGTAGGTCTCGGTGAGGCCGGAGGCGAAGTAGCCGGCGTCGGTGACCAGGGTGATGCCGTTGATCGCGGAGGCGGCGGCGCTGACCAGGAACAGCAGCGGGTAGGCCTGCTCCAGCGAGGTCGCGGCCTTGATGCCCACCTCGGCCCGGTAGTCGGCACCGAAGCCCAGCCAGGTCTCCTTGTTGTCCTGGGCCAGCGGGGTGTCGGTCGGGCCGGGGCAGATCGCGTTGATCCGGATGCCCTGCTTGAGCAGCGGCAGCGCCTGGGTGGCGACGTAGGCGCAGACGGCCTGCTTGCTGTTCATGTAGTCGGCCTTGCCGTTCTCGACGGCCCACTTCGAGGCCTCGTCGAAGTCGGTGATGGCCAGGAACTCCTTGATCTGCGGGAGATTGGCCTCCCAGCCGAGGCCCGCGGCGGAGGAGATGAAACCGATCGCGGAACCGCTGGGCAGCTGGCCGGCGGCGAGCAGCCGGTCGATGAGGTAGCGGTGCCCGATGAAGTTGATCTTCTCGATGCCGGGTGTGCCGTCGGCGACGCCGGCGGCGGAGATCAGCGCGTGCACGGGCCCGTCGAGCTGCGCGACCGCGGCGTCGATCGAGGCGGACTCGGCGAGGTTGACGTGGATCGCCTGGACACCGTCGAGCTTGATGTCGGCGTAGTCGAGCACCACGACCTCGGCGCCGGCGCTGACGGCCAGCTCGGCGGCCGCGGCACCCATGCCCGTCGCGCCCCCGACGACCACGACCCGCTTGCCGTCGAAGCGGAAGGCGTCAAACAGCGTCATCTTCGTTCTCCTGATCGTGTCTGGTGGAAGTGCTACGCGACGACGCCACGGATCTTCAGATCCAGGACGGCTTCCTGGTCCAGGCCCAGCTCGGCGAGGATCTCGTCACCGTGCTCGTTGAACTGCGGCGCGCGGCGCGGCGCCGCCGGCTGCTCGTCGTACTGCACCGGCACGGTGCTGAGCTGGAAGGGAATCCCGTCCGCGGTCGTGCATTCCTGGACATAGCTGTTTGCGATCGACTGCGGGTCCGCCGCAGCCTCCAGGGTGTCCTGGACGACGGTCCACTGGCCGATGAAATCCGCCAGCCGCTCGCGCCACTCGGCGAGTGGGCGCGCGGCGAAGACCTCGGTCAGGATCGCGATCGCCGCGCCGCTGTTGGCCAGCAGCGACGCGTGGTCGGCGAAACGCGGGTCGACGGCGAGGTCCGGGCGCCCGATCACCTCGCAGAGCGGCGCCCAGTACTTCCCCGCCTGCAGGCAGGTGATGGACAGCCAGCGGCCGTCCTGGGTGAGGTAGTTGCTGCTGAGGGGGTTCATCCGCTGCTGGTCCGCGGGCGGCGGGGTCCACGGCACGCCGAGCAGCAGCGAGAGTGCCATGGACTGGCCCATCGACCACATCGCCGAGGAGAGCAGCGAGACGTCCACGATGGTGGCCTCGCCGGTGCGTTCCCGGTGGAACAGCGCGCCCATGATGCCACCGGCGATCGTCATGGCGCCGATGGAGTCCCCGAAGCCGGGGCCGGGCGGCACGGGCACGTGCCCGTACTCGGGCCGCATGATTCCGACCGCGACGCCGGACCGGGCCCAGAACGACAACGAGTCGTAGGAGCCGCGGTCCGCATCCGGCCCCCGCTCGCCCTGGCCGGTGCCTCGCACATAGATGATCTTCGAGTTGGCGGCGCGGATGTCGTCCACATCGACGTGCAGCTTGGTGCGGACGCTCGGCAGCTTGTTGGTCAGGAAGACGTCGGCCGTCGCCGCGATCCGGTACAGGATGTCGCGCCCCGCCTCGGAGGTGAGGTCGAGGCCGAGGCTGCGCTTGCCCCGGTTGGAGTGCTCGAGCAGGACGTGGACGTCCTTCGGGACGACGGCGATGCCCGAGGAGGCCAGGGCGCGCATGGCGTCACCGCGCTCGACGTGCTCGATCTTGATCACGTCGGCACCGAGGTCGGCGAGGAGAGCCGAGGCGGCGGGGACGAACGTGTGCTCTGCGACCTCGAGAATCCGGACGCCCTGCATGACCGGTGTCATGACCATCCTCCTGCTCGCGCCCGCGGTCGAGGGTTCGGCCGGCCGACGAATATTTAACATTGACGTCGATACCAGGTTCGCAGGGGCCGGTCCAGGTCTGCGGGCTGCGCCCAGCCCGGGGGAGGCCGGGCCGTAGCCGCTGATCTGGTCATCTCGAACCGCAGCCACCAGCGGTGCGGGCGGAGGACTTGCCCGCGGTCAGGCCTGGCGGAGTGCGGTCAGGACCGGCTTGTCGCACCGTCGTCACGTCTGTGACGACACTCTCACGCCCGCGCCGCGGAGGCCAGGCACCGCCGACGCGAGGCGCCGGGCTCAGCGAGCGTCGTGGTCAGCGAGGGGCCATCCGCAGCGCGCCGTCGAGACGGATCACCTCGCCGTTGATGTAGCCGTTCTCCAGCAGGTCGGTGGCGAGGCGACCGAAGTCGGCCGGGGTGCCGAGGCGCTTCGGGTGCGGGACACCGGCGGCCAGGCCGTCGCGGATGTCGTCCCGCAGCCGCCCGAGCATCGGCGTCTCGAAGACACCGGGCGCGATGGTGTTCACCCGGATCGCCCAGCTGGCCAGGTCACGGGCGGCGACGATGGTCATGCCGCGCACGCCCGCCTTCGCGCTGGCGTAGGCCGTCTGGCCGATCTGGCCCTCGAACGCGGCGACCGACGCCGTCAGCACGACCGCGCCGCGGTCGCCGTCGAGGAGCTCGGAGTTGCGGGCCATCCGCGCCGCGGCGAGCCGCACCACGTTGTAGGTGCCGACCAGGTTGATCCGGATGATGTCGGCGTAACTGTCGATCGCGCCGGGCTTGCCCTCGCGGTCGAGGATGCGCAGCCGGTCACCGCCGCGGCCGGCGCAGTGGACGACCCCGCGCAGCGGGCCGTCGGCCGCGGCCGCGTCGAGCGCCGCCTCGAACTGATCGGTGTCGGTGATGTCCGCAGCGACGAAGCGCACGCCCAGCTCCGCGGCGACGTCCTTGCCCGGGGAGGAGGGCAGGTCGACGATGGTGACCGACGCGCCGCGCTCCAGCAGGACCCGCGTGGTGCCCAGGCCGAGGCCCGACGCTCCGCCCGTCACCAGTGTCGACTGTCCGTTGAGCTGCACGAATCCTCCAGCGTGATGATGCGCGGGCGGGCGGTCGCACACCCCGGTGCGCACACGCCGGTGGCCACGGCAACACGGTGGATTGTCTGCTGCGGCTGCCGAGCGCCGAGGCGTTCACGCCGCGCCGGTACCCGCCTGATCTGACCGGTTCTGGGCCCGCCACATGGCAGTGGCCGGCCGCCTCGACAATATTGACGCCCAGGTCAGAACGAGCTTAGGCTGTGGCGCAAAGCACAGGGCGCCGGCCCGGCGTGACGCACCGGGCGCCCGCGCGGGGCGCCGATGCGTGAGGCGCCCGCGCACGGGGCAGCCAGCTCACAGCGCACCAGCGCACCAGCGCACCAGGACGGCCGCACCGCGGACGTCGCGCGTCACCACAGCGACCGCAGGTCCGTGCTGCCCGCCAGCCAGCGCTCGGCCGACTCCCGCGCGATGCCCGGATGTTCCGCTGGCGTCGGGCGCGGTGCCGTGCCCGACAGATCGACGAGTCGATTGGGGATGGCAGACGTGGGTCAGCTGCGGGTTGTTCAGTGGGCCACCGGCAACATCGGCACCTATGCGTTGCGGGCGGTGATCCAGCACCCCGAGCTCGCGTTAGCCGGTGTGCTGGTGCACGGGGAGGAGAAGGCGGGGCGCGACGCGGGCGACCTGTGCGGGGTCGACGCGACCGGCGTGACCGCCACCCGGGATGTCGAGGAGATCCTCGCGCTCGGCGCCGACTGCGTCCTCTACATGCCCCGGTACTTCGACGCCGACGAGGTGAGCCGGATCCTCGCCTCGGGGGCCAACATCGTCACGACCCGTGGAGAGTTCCACCGGCTGGCGAACATCGACCCGGATGTGCGGAAGAAGGTGGAGGCCGCCTGCGAGCAGGGCGGGACGTCCGTGCACAGCACCGGGAGCAGCCCGGGGTTCATCTCCGAGGCGATCCCGCTGGCGCTGTCGTCGATCCAGCGCCGGCTGGACCGGCTCGTCATCCAGGAGTTCGCGGACCTGTCCAAGCGGAACTCGCCCGGGCTGCTGTTCGACGTCATGGGCTTCGGCCAGCCGCCGGCGAGCGTCGACGAGGCCCGGCTGGCGCACGGTGTGATCAGTTTCGGGCCGTCGCTGGAGCTCGTCGCCGAGACGCTGGGGATGCCGCTGGACTCGGTGGAGGGCTCCGGCGAGGTCGGTGTCTCACCACGGCCGGTGCACATCGCCGCGGGAACGATCGAGCCGGGCACGGTCGCGGCCCAGCGGCTCACGGTCTCCGGCATGCGGGGCGGCCGCGAGGTCATGAGCTTCCGGGCCAACTGGTACTGCACCACCGACCTGGAACCGGCATGGGACCTGCGGGACACCGGGTGGCACATCTCCGTCGAGGGTGACGCGCCGCTTGAGGTCGACCTGCGGTTCCCGACCCCGCTGGAGCGGATGGCCGAGGTCTCCCCGGCCTACACCGCCAACCGGGCGGTCAACGCGGTGCCGGTCGTCGTGGCCGCCGCGCCGGGCATCCGTACCTCGATCGAGCTGCCGCAGATCTTCGCGACCGCGCTGGGCTGAGACACCCGCGGCGCGGCCGGCGCGGCCGCCCGGCGGACCCGGGTGCGGGCGCCCAGGACGGCACCGGTACCCGGGCTGAGCCGGTAGTTCTCGTAGTGCTGTTGGTTGATTCCCGTGTTCTGAGAATGTAACTTTCGGGCATCCTTTCCGGGTGCCGCCAAGGCCCCGTCCCACGGGGCCGGCCACCGTTGATCAGCGGTGGCCGGGGCCGCACCGTGGGCGCCGGCCGGCGGGTGCCCGGGAGCCCGCAGTGGTGGTCTGGAGGAGTTCGTGCTGAGCATGGCGATCGGGGAGGATGGCACATGAAGCCACTTGAGGGGATCCGCGTTCTCGAGGTCGCGATGTACGGGTTCGTGCCCTCGGCGGGCGGGGTCCTCGCCGACTGGGGCGCCGAGGTCATCAAGGTCGAGCATGCCGTGACCGGTGACCCGCAGCGCGGCCTCAAGCAGACCGGCAACCTCAAGGTCGGCGACGGCCCGAACCCGAACATCTGGCACGCCAACCGCGGCAAGCGCAGCCTGGGCCTCGACATGGCCAGCGTCGAGGGCAAGGAGGTCCTCGACGAGCTGGTCCGGCGCGCCGACGTCTTCCTCACCAGCTTCCTGCCGCGCTCGCGCCAGAAGCTCGGCATCGACGTCGAGGACATCCGCGCCCTCAACCCGAAGATCATCTACGCCCGGGGCAGCGCCCTCGGCCCGCGCGGGCCGGAGTCCGACAAGGGCGGCTTCGACATGACGGCCTTCTGGGCGCGGGCGTCGTCCGCGGCCAGCATCACGCCGCGCAGCCACAAGGGCATGACGCCGCCGCCCGGGCCGGCCTACGGCGACACGATCTCCGGCACGAACCTCGCCGGCGGCATCGCGGCGGCGCTGTTCAAGCGCGAGCGCACCGGCGAGCCGTCGGTCGTCGACGTCTCCCTGCTGGGCAGCGGCCTGTGGGCCATGGGCCAGACGATCGCGTTGTCGCTGCTGCTCGACGAGGCACTGCAGGCACCGGAGCCGGGCGGGCACGGGTCGCCGAGCAACCCGCTGTCCGGCCTCTACCGCACCTCGGACGACCGCTTCCTGTCCCTGGTGATGCTGCAGCCGGGGCGGTACTGGGCGGACGTCTGCCGGCACATCGACCGGCCGGAGCTGATCGACGACCCGCGTTTCTCCTCGGCCGAGGAGATCGCGAAGCACACCGCGGAGGCCGTCGAGATCCTCCGCGAGGTCTTCGCGACCCGCACGCTGGCGGAGTGGACCGAGCGCCTCGGCACGCTGTCCGGCCCGTGGGCGCCGGTGCAGGACTCGTTGCAGGTCGGCAGCGACCCGCAGATCCGGGCGAACGAGTACCTGCTCTCCGCCGGCGGCGAGGTGGAGGTGGTCTCCAGCCCGGTGCAGTTCGACATCGGCGCGCCCCAGCTCGGCCCGGCGCCGGAGTTCGCGGCGCAGACCGAGGAGATCCTCATGGAGCTCGGTCTCGACTGGGAGCGGATCATCGAGCTGAAGACCGCCGGCGCGGTCACCTGACCGGCACGCGGCCGTGGGAGGACGGACCCCGTCCCCCCGCGGCCGCGACGCTGTTCGGCGGTGTCAGCGGGAGCGCTTGGCGGTCGCACGCTCGACGGCGGCCCAGTGCGCGTCGTCCACCCACAGCCGCGCGAACGTCCGGGCTGCCTCCTCGGCCGACACCGGAGCGCCGGGGCGCCCGATGACATGCTTGATCGCTCGGGCGGGGGCAGCGGTGAGGGAGTGGGCGAGAGCCCGCCAGCCGGCGTCGAAGTCGGCGCGGGGCAGGACCTGGTCGAGCAGGCCGAGGCGCTCGGCCTCGGGCGCGGTCAGGGTCTGGCCGGTGCCGGCGAGAAGCAGGGCCCGGCCCGGGCCGACCAGCGCGGCGAGCCGTTCGGCGCCGCCCCACGCGGGCATGATCGCCAGGGTCGACTGGGTGAAGCCGATCCTGATGTCGTCGGCGGCGACGCGGATGTCCGCCGCCACCGCGACCTCGGCTCCGCCGCCGAGGGCGTGCCCGTTGACGGCGGCGATCACGGGAGCGGGGAAGTCGGCGAGTCGGTCGCAGATGGCGCGCATCCGCAGTGCCATCGCGGTCGCATCGTCCTCGGTCCGCAGGGCCGCGAGTTCCTTGAGATCGCCGCCGGAGACGAACGCCCGGTCGCCCGAGCCCCGGATGACCAGCGCGCCGGCGCCTTCGGCGGCGTCGAGGGCCTTCTCCAGCTCACCCATGGTGGCCAGCGAGATGGCGTTACGGGCCTCGGGTCGGTCGATCGTGATGACGGCGAGCCCGTCCTCGAGCTCAAGATCAATCATGGACCCAACTCCACTGTGAGAATATAGTCTTCAGAGAATATAATTCTTTGTAATTGAGAGTAGCATTATCGTCCCGCATGCACGATTGTTCGCGGGGCCGGTAGCCGGGTGGTGGGCAGCGCCCGGTCGGACCAGGCGGCGGCCGGCGGTGTGTCGGTAGTGCGGTCGGTAGCGCGTCAGCGCGTCGGTAGTGCGCTGACGAGAGGTGGAAACTGTCCGGCTGTCCTGGGAGAGTCTGGTGATCGCGGCACAGATCGGAGCTCGTGGCATGCGCACGGTCCCCCCTGACCTGGTCAAGCGGTACGAGTCCGAAGGCTGGTGGACACAGGAGACGCTCGGCGACATTCTCGCCGCGGGGCTGGCGGCCGCGCCCGGCGCCCAGTTCCGCATCCACTCGGCGGTCCGGCCGTGGAGCGGCACCTTCGCCGACGTCGAGCAGGTCGCCCGCCGGCTGGCGGCGGGCCTGCGCGCGCGGGGCGTCGGCCCCGGCGACGTCGTGGTGTTCCAGCTGCCGAACTGGATGGAGGCGGCCGCGGTCTTCTGGGCCTCGACGCTGCTGGGGGCGGTTGTGGTCCCCGTCGTGCACTTCTACGGCCGCAAGGAGCTCGGCTACATCCTGGAGCGCACCGCGCCGAAGGTCTTCGTCACGGCGGAGGGCTTCGGGCGGATGGAGCTCCAGCCCGACCTGTGTGCCGGCGTCCCCGTGGTGGGCGTGGTCGGCCGCGACTTCGATGACCTGCTCGCCGACGAGCCGCTGGCCGGCGTCATCGCGACGGATCCGGCGTCCCCCGCGGTGATCGCGTTCACCTCCGGAACGACCCGCGACCCCAAGGGGGTCATCCACAGTCACCAGACCCTGGGCTTCGAGACCCGCCAGCTCGCCGGGCTCTACCCGCCCGACCGCGGCCGTCAGCTCACCGCCGCTCCGGTCGGGCACTTCATCGGCATGCTCAACGCGTTCCTGATCCCGGTGCTGGACGGCCGCCCGATCAACCTGGCGGACGTCTGGGACCCGGGAAAGGCGCTGGAGCTGATGCGCACCGACGGCCTGACCGTCGGCGGTGGCGCCACCTACTTCGTCACGAGTCTGCTTGACCACCCCGACTTCACCCCGGAGCACCTGGCCGGGATGAGGTACGCGGGCCTCGGTGGCTCCTCGGTTCCGGCCGCGGTCACCACCCGGCTGGCCGGGCTGGGGATGACGGTGTTCCGCTCCTACGGCAGCACCGAGCATCCCTCGATCACCGGGTCACGGCACACCGCCCCGGAGGACAAGCGCCTGTTCACCGACGGCGACCCGCTGCCGGGGGTGGAGATCCGCCTCGACCCGGACGGCGAGATCCTCAGCCGCGGGCCCGACCTGTGCCTGGGCTATCTCGACGAGGAGCTGACCGCGCAGGTCTTCGACGCCGAGGGCTGGTACCGCACGGGCGACGTCGGCGTGCTCGACGAGGACGGCTACCTCACGATCGTCGACCGCAAGGCGGATTTCATCATCCGCGGTGGGGAGAACATCAGCGCGCTGGAGGTCGAGGAGGTGCTGCTGACCATGCCCGATATCGCGGAGGCCGCTGTGGTCGCCGCACCCGACGCCCGGCTCGGGGAGCACGCGGCGGCGGTGCTGCGGCTGCAGGCCGGCGCCGTCCTGCCCACGCTGGACGAGGTGCGTGCCCACTTCGAGCGGGCCGGCCTGGCTCGGCAGAAGTGGCCGGAGGAGGTTCTCGCGACGGCGGACTTCCCGCGCACCCCCAGCGGTAAGATCCAGAAGGTCGTCCTGCGCCGCGGCCTCGCCCAGCGATAGACCCGGTAGCCGCGGAGGACCCTGGCGCCGGCGGTAGACATTGCGGCCGGGCGGGGAAGAGAATAGGGTTCTCCTTATCAGTAAGGGAGGATCTCATGCCTACGCGAGTACCGCCGTACCCCATCTTTGACGCGGACAACCACCTGTACGAGACCGAGGAGGCGTTCACCAAGCACCTCCCGGAGGAGTTCAAGGGCGCGATCCGGTACGTCCAGATCGACGGGCGTACGAAGATCGCGATCCGGGGTCAGATCAGCGAGTACATCCCCAACCCGACCTTCGAGGTCGTCGCCCGCCCGGGTGCGCAGGAGGACTTCTTCCGCCTCGGCAACCCCGAGGGCAAGTCCTACCGTGAGATCATCGGCAAGCCGATGCGCTCGATCTCGGCGTTCCGCGAGCCGAAGTCCCGCCTCGAGCTGATGAACGAGCAGGGCATCGAGCGGACGCTGATGTTCCCGACGCTGGCGAGCCTCATCGAGGAGCGCATGCGGGACGACCCGGAGCTGACGCACGTCGTCATCCACGCGCTCAACGAGTGGCTGTACGAGACGTGGAAGTTCAACTACGAGGACCGGATCTTCACCACCCCGGTCATCACGCTGCCGATCGTCGAGAAGGCGATCGAGGAGCTGGAGTGGGTCGTCGAGCGCGGTGCCCGCGCCATTCTGATCCGCCCGGCGCCGGTGCCCGGGTACGGCGGCTCGCGGTCGTTCGGCCTGCCCGAGTTCGACCCGTTCTGGGAGCGGGTGGTGCACCACAAGATCCTGGTCGGCCTGCACTCGTCCGACAGCGGCTACAACCGCTACACCCAGGACTGGGAAGGCCAGACCCGCGAGTACCTGCCGTTCCAGCCGGACGCGTTCCGGATGATCGGCCAGTGGCGCCCGATCCAGGACACGGTGGCGGCGCTGGTCTGCCACGGCGCGCTGTCCCGGTTCCCGGACCTGAAGATCGCCGTCGTCGAGAACGGCGCCTCCTGGGTCGCCCCGCTGCTCGGTGAGCTCAAGGACGTCTACAAGAAGTACCCGCAGCAGTTCCTCGAGAACCCGATCGAGGTCGTCCGCCGCAACATCCATGTCAGCCCCTTCTGGGAGGAGGACATGGCCAAGCTCGGCGAGCTGCTCGGCATCGAGCGGGTGCTCTTCGGCTCCGACTTCCCGCACCCCGAGGGCCTGGGCGACCCGGTGAGCTACGTCGACGTGCTGGAGAACCTCAGCGACGACGACAAGGCGAAGATCATGGGTGGCAACCTCGCCAGGCTGATCGACGCATGACCTGGGCGACCATCCCGGAGATGGTGCTGAGCGCTGCCGACCGCTTCGGTGCTGCCGAGGCGGTCGTCGACGGTGAGCTGCGCCTCACCTTCACCGAGCTGGTCGGCCGTGTCCGCACGGCCGCGGGCGCGTTCGCGCAGGCGGGCGTCGGCAAGGGTGACCGGGTGGCGATCTGGGCGCCGAACTCCGCCGAGTGGATCATCGCTGCCTTCGGGCTGCTGACCGCCGGCGGCGTCCTCGTTCCGGTGAACACCCGATACAAGGCCGAGGAGGCCAACGACATCCTCACCCGCAGCGGGGCGAAGATGGTCCTGGTGCAGGAGGGTTTCCTCGGTCAGTCCTACGAGGGCGTCACCGCCGTTCCCGCGGTCGATATCAAGTCGGGCTTCCTCGACACGGGTACGCCGATGGAGAAGCCGGTGGTGGTGGACGGCGAGGAGATCGCCGACATCCTGTTCACCTCGGGGACGACCGGGCGGCCCAAGGGCGTCATGATGAACCACGCGCAGACGCTGCGGCTGTACGAGGAGTGGTGCAACCAGGCGGATCTGCGGGAGGGTGATCGCTACCTGATCGTCAACCCGTTCTTCCACAACTTCGGGTACAAGGCGGGGATCGTCGCCGCCCTGATCCGGGGTGCGACGATCGTGCCGATGGCGGTCCTGGAGATGGACCGGCTGCTGGCGCTGATCGAGCGGGAGCGGATCACCATGCTCCCGGGGCCGCCGACGCTCTACCACTCGCTGCTCGCGGCCCAGGGCGACGCGGACCTGTCCTCGCTGCGGTGCGCCGTCACCGGGTCGGCCGACATCCCGGTCGAGCTGATCCGGCGGATGAAGGAGGAGCTGCCGTTCCGGTCGATCATGACCGGTTACGGGCTCACCGAGGCGGGGACCGCGACGGCCTCGCGGCCCGGTGACTCCTTCGAGGACATCGCGACCACGGTCGGGAAGGCCTGCGACGGCGTCGAGGTCTCGATCGCGACCGACGGCGAGGTGCTGATCCGCGGCTACACGGTGATGCAGGGCTATCTCGACGACCCGGCCGCCACCGCGGAGGCGATCGACGCCGACGGCTGGCTGCACACCGGTGACCTCGGCACCCTCGACGAGCGGGGCTACCTGCGGATCGTCGGCCGCAAGAAGGACATGTTCATCGTCGGCGGTTTCAACGCCTACCCGGCGGAGATCGAGGGCTTCCTGCTGGAGCACCCCTCGGTCGCGCAGGCGGCTGTGATCGGCGTGCCCGACGAGCGCCTCGGCGAGGTCGGCAGGGCCTTCGTGGTCCGGCGCGGGCCGGTCACGGAGGAGGAGCTGATCACCTGGAGCCGGGGGAAGATGGCCGGCTTCAAGGTGCCCAGGTCCGTCGAGTTCCTGGAGAGCCTGCCGCTGAACGCGTCAGGGAAAGTGATGAAGGACCAGCTGCGATAGCCGCAGCTGCCCGAGGTCCAGGCGCGGGCCCGGGGGGAGCGGTGGAAGCCGCCCGCCGGGCCCGGGGTCGGTGTTGACGTTCCGTCTCCAGAAGGTAACGACACGACGATGAGCGATTCTTTCCAGACCAACTCCGGCCTGCCGGTCAGCGCCCTGTACGGGCCCGCCGACCGCGGGACCGAACCGCCGGAGCCAGGCAGGTTCCCGTTCACCCGCGGCAACTACGCGTCCGGGTACCGGGGGCGCACCTGGACCTTCCGCCAGTACTCCGGGTTCGGCACCGCCGAGGAGTCCAACAGCCGCTACCGCTACCTGCTCGACCAGGGCGGCACCGGTCTGTCCGTCGCGCTCGACCTGCCGACCCAGTGCGGGTACGACTCCGACGACCCGGAGGTCACCGAGGAGGTCGGCCGGGTCGGCGTCGCCGTCGACACCCTCGCCGACGCCGAGGTGCTCTTCGACGGCATCCCGCTGGACAGGATCAGCACCAGCTTCACCATCAACGGCACCGCCGCGATCCTGCTGGCGTTCTACGTGGCCGCCGCGGAGAAGGCGGGGGTGCCCCGGGCGAAGCTGACCGGCACGATCCAGAACGACATCCTCAAGGAGTACGCCTCCCGGGGGACGTGGATCTGGCCGCCGGAGCCGTCGCTGCGCCTCATCGCCGACACGATCGAGTTCTGCGCCGCCGAGGTGCCGCGCTTCAACGCGATCTCGGTCGCCGGCGCGCACTTCCGTGACGCCGGCGCCAACGCGGTGCAGGAGATGGCGTTCACCCTCGCCGACGGCGTGACCTACTGCGACACCGTGATCGAGCGGGGCCGGCTCACGATCGAGCAGTTCGCCCCGCAGGTCTCCTTCTTCTTCTACACCCACGGTGACTTCTTCGAGGAGATCGCCAAGTACCGGGCCGGCCGGCGGCGGTGGGCGACGATCGTGCGCGAGCGCTACGGCGCGACCGCGGACAAGGCGTCGATGTTCCGGTTCGGATGCGTGGCCGGCGGGGCGTCGCTGTACGCGCCGCAGGCGCAGAACAACATCGTCCGGGTCGCCTACGAGGCGATGGCCTCGGTGCTCGGCGGCGTCCAGTCGATGTTCACCGCCGCCTGGGACGAGCCGTTCGCGCTGCCCAGCGAGGAGTCGGCGACGCTGGCGCTGCGCACCCAGCAGATCCTGGCGCTGGAGACCGGCGTGACCCGCACCGTCGACCCGCTCGGCGGCTCGTACTTCGTCGAGGCGCTCACCGACGCCACCGAGGCCCGCATCATCGAGATCATGGACGACCTCGAGCAGCACGGCGGCATGGTGCGCGCCATCGAGGACGGCTACCTGCAGGGCCTCATCGCCGACGAGGCCTACCAGCTGCACAAGGACATCGAGAGCGGAACGGTGCCGGTCGTCGGCGTGAACCGGTTCGTCGCCGACGAGCCGGCACCCGACCTGGCCACCTACGAGCTCGACGCGGAAGGCCGCGAGCGGCAGCTCAAGCGGCTGGCCAAGGTCAAGGACGAACGCGACGGCGCGGCCGTACAGGCCAGCCTCGACGCGCTGGCCCGTGCCGCGGAGGGGACCGGGAACCTGATGCACAACCTGATCGACTGCGCCAACGCCTACTGCACGGTCGGCGAGATGGTCGCCACCCTCAAGGCGGTCTGGGGCGAGTTCCAGCAGCCGGTGGTGTTCTGATGCCGGCCCGGGTACTGGTCGCCAAGCCCGGCCTGGACGGGCACGACCGCGGCGCGAAGATCATCGCGCGGACGCTGCGGGACGCCGGCTTCGAGGTCGTCTTCACCGGCATCCGCCAGCGGATCGAGGACATCGTCACGATCGCGCTGCAGGAGGACGTGGCGCTGGTCGGCCTGAGCATCCTCTCCGGGGCGCACGTCGCGCTGACGACCCGCACCGTCGAGGCACTGCGGGCCGCCGACGCCGGCGACATCGCCGTCGTCGTCGGCGGCACCATCCCGCCGGCGGACGTCCCGCGTCTGCTCGAGGCCGGCGCCGCCGCCGTCTTCCCCACCGGAACCCCGCTCGACGAGGTCGTCAGCCGGGTCCGGGAACTCACCGCGGCATCCACGTCGCCCTGACGCGCATCCCGGGCCGCCGGGCGGCCCGGTGCACGTGCCATCGAAGTAACCAGATCGGGAGGGTCCAGTGCGGGTCGGCGTGATGATCGGACCGGAGCGGGGTGACTCCGCGCGCAAGGTCGGGCGGATGATCGACGACGTCCTGTGGGCCGAGGGCGCGGGAATGGACACGGCCTGGATCCCCCAGGTCCCGTCCGACTTCGACGCCCTGATCGCGGTGGCGCTGATGGGTGCGCGCACCGAGCGGATCGAGCTCGGCACGGCGGTCGTGCCGCTGCAGCCGCAGCACCCGGTGGCGCTGGCGCGCCAGACGCTGTCCGCCCAGGCGGCCACCGGGGGGCGGCTCGCGCTCGGCGTCGGCCCGTCGCACCACTGGATCGTGCGGGACATGCTCGGCCTGCCCTACGACAAGCCGGCCGCGTTCACCCGCGACTACCTGCAGGTCCTCAAGGCCGCTCTGAGTGGGCCGGGGCCGGTGGACGTCGAGAACGACACCTTCACCGTCCACAACCCGATGGAGATCGGCCCGGTCGCCCCGCTGCCGGTGTTCCTCGCCGCGCTCGGCCCGGTCATGCTGCGCATCGCCGGTGAGCAGGGCGACGGCACCGTGCTGTGGCTGGCCGACGAGCGCGCGGTCGCCGACCATGTCGCGCCCCGCATCACCAAGGCGGCCGAGGAGGCGGGCCGCCCGGCGCCCCGCATCGTCGCCGGCATCCCGGTCTGCCTGTGCGCGCCGCAGGACGTCGACCGGGCCCGGGAACGGGCCAACCGCATCCTCGGCGAGGCCGAGGTCTCCCCGAACTACCAGCGCCTGCTCGACCAGGGCGACGCGGCGAACGTCGGGGACATCGCCGCCGTCGGCGACGAGAAGGCCATCCTGGCCCGGTTCCGCAGCTTCGCCGACGCGGGCGTCACCGACCTGTCCGTGCGCCTGCTGCCGATCGGGGAGAACCGCGACGAGCTCGTCGCCTCCAAGCGCCGGACACGGGAAGTGATCGCCGCCCTCGCGGCGGAAGTGCGTTGAGCGCGGGACCGCTCGCCGGCATCCGCATCCTGGAGGTCGGCCACATCCTCGCGGGCCCGTACGCGACGATGCTGCTCGCCGACCTCGGGGCGGAGGTCACGAAGCTGGAGCCGCCGGGCGGTGACCTCTCCCGGCAGGTCAGCGACGCCTACTTCGCCAGCCTCAACCGCGGCAAGCGCAGCATTCGCCTCGACCTGACCAGCGAGGCGGGCCGGGCCCGGCTCGGGGAGCTGGCCGCCGACGCGCACGCGCTGCTGGTCAACCTCAAGCCGTCGGCGATCCACGCCTTCGGCCTCACCTACGAGGCGCTGCGCCGGTACAACGAGAAGATCGTCTGTGTGGCGCTGACCGGTTTCGGGCTGAACGCCGGCGACGACCCGGCGTTCGACTACGTCATCCAGGCGGCCACCGGCGTCGCCGCGCTGACCGGTGACCCCGACGGCCCGCCGACCCTGCCCGGCTACTCCGCGGCGGACAACTCGACCGGCATGACGGCGGCGCTCGCCCTGCTCGCCCAGATCGTCTCCGGCCGCGGCGGCCAGCTGGACGTCTCGTTGCGCGACGTGATGCTCTCCCAGCTCAACTACCGGGCGTCCGCCTACCTCAACGACGGCGTCGAACCGCGCCGGCTGCCGAACGGCGCGCACTCCTATTACGTGCCCGCGCAGCTGTTCCCCACCGCCGACGGCCACCTGGCGCTGTTCGTCACCCACGACGGCTTCTGGAAGAAGTTCTCCACCGAGGCCGGTGTGACGGGCTTCGCGACGATGGCGGAGCGGGCGTCGCAGCGCGAGGAGGTGCTCGACGTCGTCACCAAGGCCCTCGCCGCCGACACGGCCGAGAACTGGGAGGCGCGCCTGAAGCGCCTCGGTGTCCCGGCGGCCAAGGTCCGCTCGCTGCCCGAGGCACTCGAACGCACCCCGGACATGGTCGTGCAGGCCGGCGAGTTCCGCCTGGTCGCCAGCCCGATTCGCGTCGCCGGCTATGAGCCGGAGTACGGCCCCCCACCCCACCTCGGTGAACACGGCGACTTCACAGGCACGGCGTAGGACGTAGAGGGCACCCGGGCGGCCGACCTGGTTTCCGGGACCGGGCAGGAGAAGCCGTCGCAGAACTTGCAGAAGGGCGCATGTGTCGCGCGGCCACGCTACGTGCGCAAATGGTCTGGTTGCGATGCGCGGCCGGACGTCAGGATGTCGAGGATTTGCTAAACTCCGGTCGTGGACGAGTGGGAGGTCCGCGTCACCGACGAGTTTCTGACCTGGGCCGGCGGGCTCGACCCGAGGTCGAAGGCCCTCGTCGTCGACGCGATTGACCGGCTGGCCGATGCTGGGCCAAGCCTGGGCCGACCGCTGGTCGACCGTTTTGTCTTCGACCCCTGGCGCTCCGCGATTCTGCTGGTCGGCGGCGACAAGTCGGGCAACTGGTCCGGGTGGTACCGCACGGCGATCCCACAGGCGGAGACGCTGTACGTCGAGTACGTGAAAGAACGGGAAGCCGAGGAGGGCAGCTCATGACCAGGTTTCCCCGGTGGGACGATGTCCGTGCCGGCCTGGTCGCCGACGCCGG
Source organism: Parafrankia sp. FMc2 (assembly GCF_041008525.1). Taxonomy (NCBI): domain Bacteria; kingdom Bacillati; phylum Actinomycetota; class Actinomycetes; order Frankiales; family Frankiaceae; genus Parafrankia; species Parafrankia sp. FMc2. The sequence continues at coordinate 28,095 of NZ_JBFLUG010000058.1, forward strand.
CGGCGACCAGGCCCTGTCCGAGGCTCACCGACGTAACCAGGCCTACATCGACGGCCACCGGCTCGCCGAACGCCGCAGACTTCTCGGCCTGACCCAGACCGACGTCGCCGAGCGCATGGGTGTCAGCAAGAGCCGGGTCTCTCAGATCGAACGCGGCGAGGTCTCCACCGTCGACGTCATCGCCCGCTACGTCCAGGCTCTCGGCGGACAGATCCAGATCACCGCCGTCTTCGGTGACGACCTCTATATCCTGCGGGGCGCCGACACACCTGCCGCGTGACAGTCACGAACTGCACCCGGCATCACCTTGATCAGATCATCCTTGATCTGCGGGGATGCTGGTCTGGAAGACAATGCGTTCCCCCTCGCCGACGGGTTGCTGGAAGTGGGCGAAGTAGCGTTCCAGAAGGTCGTCGGAGACGGTGACGCTGTTGGCGTCGTCACGCCGGTTGCGAATCGCCAGTCGACGCCGCAGCGTCTCCAGCTCGGCCGGCAGGAAGACAAGCAGCCATCGACATCCGTGGCTCTCGATCAGAGCCTTGTAGCGATCGCGGGTGCTCCGGTTCCAGAAGCTGTAGTCGATGACCACGGGAGCCTTCGCCTTCATCAGACGAATCAGATCGCCCCACAGCTGCCGCTCGGCGGTCGACCTGAGATGCTCGTACTCCGCGGGGTCGAGCTCGGCCGCATCCCGGCCGATCCATTTCCACACCAGCTCGTCGATCGAGAGCCGGGCATAACCGCGACGCTCAAGGGCCCGCGCACAGGTGCTCTTGCCCGAGCCGGACAGGCCGCACATCATCACCACCAGGCCGCGCTCCGTCCCGTCAAGGTCCGGGAGAAGAGCTGCGCCATTCACCGTGACGAGGCTACAACTCTGCGCGCCTGCCCGCTGCCGGACCGGGCCTCGGACGGCCCGGTCGGCGGCGGTCGGGTCACTACTCGTAGCGGACGACCACGGACGCCGAGTCCGGCACGCCCTGGCAGGTGAGGACGTAGCCGTCCTCGACCTCCTCCTCGGTCAGGGCCTCGTTGACGCGCATGGTGGCGCTGCCCTCCTCGAGTTTGGCGATGCAGGTCGCGCAGGTGCCGGACTCGCAGGAGAACGGCGGCGCCAGCCCGCCGCGCCGGGCGCTTTCCAGCAGGGTCTCGCCGGGGCGGCGCGGCACCACGATCTTCTTGCGGCGCAGGTGGATCGTCACCGTGCCCTCGAGCTCCGCCGTGGCTGTGGCCGTCGTGCCACCGGCCTCGACCGCGGCCTCGGTGGCGGGCGCGGTGACCGCGGCCGCGCCGAAACGCTCGGTGAAGACCTTCCCCGGCCCGGGGAAGGAGTTCTCGACGAGATCCATGAAGGGCTCGGGCCCGCAGACGTAGACGTCGGCGTCGGTGTCCGCACCGACGAACGCGGCGACCCCGGCGGCGTCGACGTAGCCGCTGTCGGTGTCGAGGTGGCGCACGACGGTGAGCCGGTCCGGGTACTGCGCGACCAGGTCGGCCAGGGCGCTCTCGAAGATCATCGACGGCTGGTCGCGGTCGGCGCACAGCAGGCGGACGCTGCGCTTCGTGCCGGCCAGCGCGCTCTTCGCGAGCGACAGCACGGGGGTGATGCCGCTGCCGCCGCAGAAGCCCAGCAGCGGGACGTCGGTGTCCCGCAGGCAGAAGACGCCGTGCGGCTCGGTGATCTCGACCTCGTCACCGGGGGAGACGTTGTCGATCAGCCAGTTGGAGACCCGGCCGCCGGGCACCCGCTTGACGGTCGTCATCATCTCGGTGTCGGTCTCCGGGGCGCTCGACATCGAGTACGAGCGCAGCAGCTCCTCACCGTCGATCTGGAGCCGGAAGGTGACGAACTGCCCGGCCCGGTAGGTGAACGGCCCGCTGCTGGGAGCGATGACGAAGGTGCGGGTGTCGGCGGTCTCGCGGATGACCCGGGTGACGGTCGCCCTCTGGAACAGAGGGGGTCTCGGCATCAACGGCCTCCTTCTGGTATGAAGATTCTACTTGGGTGAGAATATAATTTCCGAACGCGAGTGGGGGCCGCAGCAGTGCCCCCGTGCGCAGCTGCTTCGCGTGGTGACCTTCCGACCCGCGTGGTGACCGTTCGAGAGGAGCGCCAGTGAGTGACCGGACTGCGCTCGTCTTCGACGATCGGGAGTACAGCCTGGCACGGATCGAGGCGCTGACGGACGGGATGGCCACGGCGCTGGCGAAGCACGGGGTGCGGGCCGGTGAGCGGGTCGCGCTCATGGCCTCGAACCGGCCGGAGTTCGTTGTCGCGGTCCGGGCCGCCTGGCGGCTGGGAGCGGCCATCGTACTGCTCAGCCCGTCCTGGAAGAAGGCCGAGATCGAGCACGCGCTGGCCGTCACCGGAGCCGAGCGCGCGATCGGTGACCAGGAGGCACTCGGCGCCCTGCTGCCGATGTGGCACCTGGACGAGCCCTTCCCCGACGCCGGCGGCCCGTTCCCCGCCACCGACCCGGACGCCGACGCGCTGCTGGTCTTCAGCTCGGGCACGACCGGCCTGCCGAAGGCCGTCCGGCACACGGCCCGGTCCTTCGCCGCCGCCGTCGGCCACTGGCGCGGCGCGCTCGGCCTGACCGCCGCGGACCGGATCCAGATCACCACCCCGCCGTCGCACATCCTCGGCCTGCTCAACATCGTGACCGCGCTGGAGACCGGCGCCTGGCTGCGCCTGCACCGCCGGTTCGACCTGGAACTGATGCTGCGCGCGATCGAGCGCGACCGGATCACCGTGGAGATGGCGGTCGCGCCGATCGCGCTGGCGCTCGCCTCGCATCCCACGCTCGAGTCGTACGACCTGTCGTCCCTGCGGTACATCATGTGGGGCGCCACCCCGGTCACCGCGAGCGTCGCCGAGACGGTCACCCGGCGTGCCGGCGTCGGCTGGGTACCCGCCTACGGGGCCAGCGAGCTGCCGGTCATCACCTGCAGCCCGCTCGACGGCAGCGCACGGCTCGACAGCGTCGGGAAGGCGGTGCCCGGCGTCCGGCTGCGCGCGGTGTCGCTGGAGACCGGGGCGGTGCTCGGGCCGGGGGAGACCGGCGAGATCCAGGCCCGCGCCGACTCGCTGATGGCCGGCTACCTGCCCGCGGAGGCCACGGCCGAGGCGTTCGATGACGGCTGGTACCGCACCGGTGACGTCGGCAGCCTGGACGGTGACGGCTGGCTGCGGCTGACCGACCGGGTCCGGGAGATGGTCAAGGTCCGCGGGTTCCAGGTCGCCCCCGCGGAGGTCGAGGGAGTGCTGCACGCCCATCCCCTGGTGACCGACTGCGCGGTGTTCGGCATTCCCGACCCGGCCGACGGCGAGGCCCTGGTCGCCGCCGTCACGACCAGCGGGCCGGTCGAGGCGGCGGAGCTCGTCGCCTGGGTCGGCGAGCGGCTCGCCTCCTACAAGCGGCCCCGAGAGGTCATGTTCGTGGCCGACATCCCCCGCCTGCCCTCGGGCAAGGTACTGAGGCGATTGCTCAAGGAGAGTTATGGACGTACGTCTGACCACTGAGCAGCGCGAGCTGCGCACCGCGGCCGCCCGGCTGGCCGACGACCTCGGGCCGGGATCCGTCCTCGACCTTGACGACACCGAGCGGGTCGAACGCCTGGAGAAGGCGGTCGCCGCCACCGGCTGGCGGTCGCTGCGCACCGACGGCGCCTCCGGGGTCGAGGTCGCCCTCGTCGTCGAGGAGTTCGCGCGGGGCCTGGTGGACGTCCCGTTCCTCGGCCCGGTGCTGGCCGACGACCTGCGGGCGAAGCTCGGCACGGAGGGCGAGCCGACCGCGCTCGCCGTCGGCGAGGAGGCGGTGGACGCCCGCGGTCTGGGCACGGCCCTCGGCGTGCTCGGGACCAGCGCCGGCATCGCGGGTGCCGGGAGCGTCGGCATCGGCACCGCCGGGGTCGGTGAGCCGGTGTTCGGGATCGACCTCACCCGGACCAACGCCGCGGTCACCGGGGCGTTCGAGCCCGTCGGCGAGATCCCGGCGGAGGAGGTGCAGCGCTGGGAGGCGCTGGCCCTGGTCGTCACGACCGCGGACATCCTCGGCGCCGCCCGCGGTGCGTACGCGCTGGCCTGCGACTACGCCAAGGTGCGGTCCCAGTACGGCAAGACCATCGGCTCGTTCCAGGCCGTGGCCCACCTGCTCGCCGAGAGCCTGGCGCTGATCGAGGGCTCGGTCAGCGTCCTGCGGTACGCCGCCTGGGCCGTCGACGAGCTCAGCCCGGACGAGGCGCTGCGGGCCGGCAAGGTCGCGAAGGTCTACACCGAGCGCGCCGCGCGGACCATCTGCGAGACCTCGATCCAGGTGCACGGCGGTATCGGCAACACCTGGGAGTGCCTCGCCCACGTCTTCCTGCGTCGCGTGCTGACGTCCGGCGCGCTGCTGCCCGTCTCTCTGGAGGAGATCGATCTTGGACTTTCGTGATTCGCCGGAGGAGGCCGCCTTCCGCACGCGGCTGCAGGACTGGCTGGGCGAGAACGCGAAGAAGTTCCCGACCTCGGGGGACGAGTACTGGGCCAAGGCGGCCGAGTGGCACCAGGCGCTCCACGCCGGCGGGTTCTTCGGGACCTCGTGGCCGAAGGCGTACGGCGGGCAGGAGCTGCCCCCCGTCTACGACGTGATCGTCGACGAGGAGCTGGCCCGTGCCGGCGCCCCGGCCCGCCCGAGCCTCGGCTACCTGGTGATCGGCCTGGGCCGGCACGGCAGCGAGGAGCTGCGGCAGCGTTTCCTGCCTGGAATGATCAACGGGACGGAGCGCTGGTGCCAGGGGTTCAGCGAGCCCGGTGCCGGCTCCGACCTGGCCTCGCTGACCACCACGGCCACCCTGGAGGGTGACCACTACGTCCTGAACGGCCACAAGATCTGGACGAGCTACTCCGACGACGCCGACTGGTGCCTCGTGCTCGCCCGCACCAACCCGGACGTGCCGCGGCACAAGGGCATCTCCGGGTTCATCGTGAACATGCACCAGCCTGGCATCGAGCAGCGCCCGCTACCGATGATCAGCGGGGTGACCAAGGAGTTCGGCCAGGTCCTGTTCGACGGGGCGACGGTGCCGGCCGACCAGATGGTCGGCGCGCCCGGCGAGGGCTGGAAGCTGGCCATGACGGTCGTCAGCCACGAGCGGGAGCCCTCCACCCTGGGGTTCACCGCACGGTACGGCAAGACCGTGCGCAACCTGGTCGCGCGCCTCGACGGGGAACCGTCCGAGTCGCTGCGGTGGGCCTCCGTGCAGACCGAGATGCTCCGCCTGCACGTACGGCGCCGGCTGTCCGAGCAGCTCGACGGGCTCAGCCACGGCCCGGACGGCTCGCTGGACAAGCTGCTGATGACCTGGGTCGAGCAGTCGGTGGGTCACGCCTCGCTGGACGCGGGGGGCACCCGCGACCCCGAGCTGCTGGGCACCTACCTGTACAGCCGGTCCCAGAGCGTCATGGGCGGGACGTCGCAGATCCAGAAGAACATCATCGCTACCCGGATCATCGGGCTGGAGGCCTGACAGGCCTGACAGGCTGACCGCGCCGGCCGGGGCCCCGGTGTCACACCGGGACCCCGGCCGGGCCGTGGGCTGGCGGAACCTGCTGCTGCCGGAACCTACTTCGGCGGGAAGCGCAGGGCGCCGTCGAGGCGGATGACCTCGCCGTTGAGGTAGTCGTTGACGATGAGCTGCTCAGCGAGCAGCGCGTACTCGGGGGACTGCCCCATGCGCTTCGGGAAGGGGATCTGCGGGCCCCAGTAGGCCTCCAGCTTGTCGCCGGCCTTGCCGTAGGCAGGCGTCAGGATGGTGCCCGGAGCGATCGCGTTGACCCGGATGCCCAGCGGCGACAGGTCACGCGCGGCGACCAGCGTCATGGAGATGACGCCGCCCTTGGCGGCGGCGTAGGCGATCTGGCCGATCTGGCCCTCGAAGCCGGCGATCGACGCGGTGTTGACGATGACGCCCCGGGTGCCGTCCTCGAGGGGCTCCTCCTGGGCGATGGCGGCCGCGGCCAGCCGGGTCACGTTGAACACCGAGGTGAGGTAGTACGTGATGGTCGTCTGGAAGGTGTCCAGGCTGTGCGGCGAGCCGTCCTTGCCGACGAGGCGGCCGCCGCCGGCCGGGCCACCGTGGGTGTCGACCGAGATCCGCAGCGGGCCCAGGGTCTTCGCCTCGGCGATCGCGGCGAGGATGTCCTCCTCGGAGGTGGCGTCCACGTGGACGTAGCTGATGCCCAGCTCGGCCTCGAGCGCCTTGCCCTTCTCGTCCGCGACGTCGGCGACGACGACCTTCGCGCCCGCGGCGTGGAGACGACGGACGGTGGCCTCACCGAGGCCGCCGGTACCACCGACGACGAGGGCGGAGTTTCCGCTGATCTGCATTAACGTTTCCCTCTCTTGCTAGTCATGCTCTCGATCTGGAACACTAACATTCTCATGAATGCGATCCCGATCAATAGAGCGGTGCCTTACGGCAGTTGTCGTTCCCGGTTCTCGCGGGACTGCGTCGCGACGGGGCCGTTGATGCGGCCGACGGTCCGGCCGCGCGCGGCGGGTTCGTGCCCCGGCCGGGTCGGCGCAGCCCGATGACCATTCTGGAGACTGTGGCCGCCGCGCGCGCAGGTTCACTGCGCGCGGTCGGCCGGTTGCTCACGATGGTCGAGGGCTCCGGGCGTGACGAGCTTCTCGCGGTGCTGGAACCGGCGCCGATCCGGGTACTGGGGGTGACCGGCCCGCCTGGCGCCGGGAAGTCGACCACGATCGGCGCCCTGGTCGGGGCCTACCGGGAGCGCGGGCTGCGGGTGGCGGTGCTCGCCGTCGACCCGTCCTCGCCCTACTCCGGCGGGGCGCTGCTCGGCGACCGGATCCGGATGGCCGCGCACACCACCGACACGGGTGTTCTGATCCGCTCGCTGGCGGCCCGCGGCCACCTGGGCGGGCTGTCCGCGGCGGTGCCCGCCGCCGTCCGGGTCCTCGCCGCGCTGTCCTACGACCTGGTACTGCTGGAGACCGTCGGGGTCGGCCAGTCCGAGATCGAGATCGCCGCGGTCGCCGACCCCACGCTGGTCGTGCTGACACCCGGCGCCGGCGACGCCGTCCAGGCGGCCAAGGCGGGCCTGCTGGAGGTCGCCGACATCATCGTCGTGAACAAGGCCGACCGCGAGGGCGCCGACCAGACCGTCCGCGACCTGCACCAGGAGATCGACGTCCCCGTCCTGACCCTCGTCGCGTCGAAGGGGGAGGGGATCGCCGCCCTGGCCGAGGCGATCGACGCCCACCACCGCGCCGACACGCCGGCCAGGCGCACGGCCCGGGCGCACGCCCAGATCCTGTCGCTGGCGCAGACCCGCCTGCGCGAGCACCCCGATCTGGCCGGCCTCGCCGACGAGGTGGCCGCCGGCCGGCGCGACCCCTACTCGGCGGCCGAGCTTCTGGTCAGGACGTCGCGGAGCCGTTAGACGTCGCGGAGCCGTTGGCGGAGTTGTTCGCCGTTCCGTTGAAGCCGGTCAGGCAGAATGCCCAGACCTCGTCGGCGGTGATCGGGTGGGCATGCTCACCCGCGGCGACACCGTTTGACTGCGAAAGGAACATCGCGGTCTGCATCACCATTGCCGCCGCGCGGCGCGGCCGGAGATCAGGACGGAGCTGACCGCTCGCCGCCGCCCGGGTCATCATTTCGGTGATCACGGCGAGCAGCGGGGCGTGTGCCACCTTCACCTCGGCCGGATGCGAGATCAGCAGCTGCGGCGCGAAGTCGGTGAACAGCGGCCGGCGCTGCCGGGCCTGATCGGAATGGCTCTGCTCGAACAGGAGGCGGACGGCGATGCGCAGCTGGATCAGTGGGTCGGGCTCGTCGGCGGCGGCCTCGCTGATCTCCTCGGCCGACTCGCTGAGCGCGTTCTCGAACAATGCGAGCAGCAGCTCGTGCTTGCCGCTGAAGTGCTGGTAGAAGCTACGCAGCGACTGGCGCGACCGGTCCACGACCTCCTGTACTGTCAGGTCGAGCGAGCCCTTCTCCGCGATGATCGCCTGGGCCGCGTCCAGGAACTGGACGACGCGCTGCTCGGCGCGGAGCTTGGCGGCCCGCGTGGAGCGCTCGACGGCGCGCTGCTTCCAGGCCGGCTCTTCCTTAGGCATGGTCACGGGCAGCTCCGTCTTCTGGGCCATGTTCAGAACGTACTGCACTGCTGCCGGTACATCCCGCCAACCGTGGTGGTAGGCCACACATACTGGCTACGAGACCGTGGTTTCGGTCGGCGAGAATGGTATTCTCGCACCAGTTCGCCCCGAACGGCTACAGGCGGGTCGGACCTTACCTGGAACCTGCAAACCGACTCTGGGATGTTGGGAACGTCGGCGGGGGCCGTCGGTCCCGGGCCGCGCCCGACCCGCCGCGGGTGGGCGCACGTCCAGGTGCGGTACACGACGGGGTGCATCTACCGCGAGGAGCCGATGTGACGTTCTTCCGAGGAGCCGGGCATGCTCTTTGAGTTCGACTCCGACCAGCGGCTGTGGCAGAAGACCGCCCGGGAGGTCCTGACCCGGGAGTGCCCGCCGGAGCTGGTCCGCGCGGTCGCCGACGACGGTGCCGACCCCGCCCCGCTGTGGCGCACCTACACCGGCCTCGGCTGGACGGAGCTGGTGGAGCCCAGTGAGGCCGTCGAGCTGGCCATCCTCCTCGAGGAGCTCGGCCGCGCCGTCGACCCCACCCCCTTCCTCGCGACGACCACCTGGTTCGCGCCGCTCGCGCCCGGTGTCGCCGAGCCCGGGCAGACCGGCTCCGCCGTGCTGGACGGCGTCACCGCCCACCGCGACCGCGACGGCTGGGTCCTGCACGGCTCGGCGCGTCACGTCCTGGACGGCGACCGCGCCGACTGGCTGGCGGTGGTCACCGAGGCCGGCGTCTTCGCCATCCCCGGCTCCGAGGCCGTCGTGACCAGGCTGCCGGTCTTCGACCCCACCCTGCACGTCGCCAGTGTCACGCTGCCCGGCGTCCGGGTCGCCGCCGACGCGCGGCTGGCCGTCGACCCGCGCCCGGCGCGGGACCTGGCCCTCACCGGGCTCGCGCTCACCATCGTCGGCGCCTGCCGCCGCATCCTGGACCTCACGCTCGACCACATCCGCGCCCGCGAGCAGTTCGGCGCGCCGATCGGCTCCTTCCAGGCCGTCAAGCACAAGGCCGTCGACATGCACGTCGCGCTCGAGCGGGCCCGCGCCCTGGCCTACTTCGGTGCGCTGACGATCGCGGCCGACGACCCGCGGCGCCGCCGCGCCGCGTCGATGGCGAAGGCGGCGGCCGGTGAATGCCAGTCCGTCGTCGTCCGCAACGGTCTGCAGCTGTTCGGCGGCATGGGCTTCACCTGGGAGAACGACCTGCAGTTCGCGCTCAAGCGGGCGGTGGCGGGCGAGCTGCTGCTCGGCGGGGCCGCCGAACACCGGGCACTGATCGCCGAGGAGTACCGTGCAGCTCACATTTGACGCCGACGTCGAGAGCTTCCGCGCCGAGTTCGCGGCCTTCCTCGACGCGAACCTGCCCACCGAGGCCGAGACCACCGAGCGTGCCTACTCCAGCGCCCACGTGCCCGACTGGGCCCGGCGCTGGCAGCGGCTGCTGTTCGACTCCGGCTGGCTGCTCCCCGGCAACACCCCCGAGTTCGGCGGGCGGGGCGCCTCCATCGTCGAGCAGTACGTGCACCTGGAGGAGCTCAGCCGGCGGCGGATCTACCACAGCTTCAACCCGCAGGGCCTCGGCATCATCGCCGCCTCGCTGCTCTCCTTCGGCTCCGAGGAGCAGAAGCGCCGCTGGGCGGTGCCGATCCTGCGCGCCGAGATCACCGCGGCGCTCGGGATGAGTGAGCCCGGCGCCGGGTCCGACCTCGCCTCGCTGCGCACCCGCGCCGTCCTCGACGGGGACCACTTCGTCGTCAACGGCCAGAAGATCTGGACGTCCGGCGCGCACGACGCCGACGTCCTGCTGACCTTCGTGCGGACCGACCCGGACGCGCCGAAGCACAAGGGGATCAGCGTGCTGCTGATCCCGACCGACACCCCCGGGGTGACCCGCCGGCCGTTCGGCTCGGTGGTCGACCGTGATGACGTCGACTTCAACGAGGTCTTCTTCGACGACGTCCGGGTGCCCGCCGAGAACCTCGTCGGCGCGCTCAACAACGGCTGGCACGTCGCCAACGGCTCGCTCGGGCACGAGCGCACCCTGCTGTGGCTGAGCTTCGCCGAACGGCTCGAGGACCTCGCCCGCGACTTCCACCCGAGCGACGTCCTCGGCGCCGACGCCTACGCCCGCCTCGTCATGGACCTGCAGGCGCTGCGCCTGCTCGGCTCGGCGGCGCTGGCCCGCGCCGCGCGCGGCGAGCAGGACGTCGCCGCGCTGTCGGTGCTGAAGCTGCTCGGCTCGGAGGCGGTGCAGAAGGCCTCGGAGCAGGCGATGGAATCCGCCGGGGCGGACGCACTGGTCCATCCGGTGGTGGCCGCGCCGTACGCTCACCTGAGCCTCGAGGCCTTCTCGTCCGGGTGGTTCGAGCGCTACCTGCGCTCCTTCTCCGGGACCATCGCGGGAGGCACCTCGGAGATCCAGCGCACGATCATCGCCGAGCGGGTGCTCGGACTGCCCCGGAGCTGAGGAGCTGGTGTGTACATCGACTACGACGTCGCCGACCGGATCGCGACGATTACTCTCAACCGTCCTGAAGCGGCGAACGCCCAGAACGCGGAGCTCCTCGAGGAGCTCGACCAGGCCTGGACGCGTGCTGCCACCGACAACGACGTCGCCGTCATCATCCTGCGGGCCGAGGGGAAGCACTTCTCGGCGGGCCACGACCTGAAGTCGAACGAGCCCGTCCCCGAGAAGATCACCCTGGAGGACATCTACCGGATCGAGGCGCGCCGCTACCTCGAGTTCTCGCTGCGGTGGCGCAACGTCCCGAAGCCGTCCATCGCCGCGGTACAGGGCCGGTGCATCGCCGGCGGGCTGCTGCTCGCCTGGCCGTGTGACCTCATCATCGCGGCGGACGACGCGCTGTTCTCCGACCCCGTCGTGGCCATGGGCATCGGCGGCGTCGAGTACCACGGCCACACCTGGGAGCTCGGGCCGCGCAAGGCCAAGGAGATCCTGTTCACCGGCCGGGCCGTGACCGCGACCGAGGCCGAGCAGGTCGGCATGGTGAACCGGGTCGTGCCCCGCGCGGAGCTGGACACGCAGGTCCGCGCGCTCGCCGAGCACATCGCCACGATGCCGAGCTTCGGGCTGCGCCAGGCCAAGCGCGCGGTCAACCAGACGCTGGACGTCCAGGGCTTCTACGCGGCGATCCAGTCCGTGTTCGAGATCCACCAGACCGGGCACGGCAACGCGCTGAGCGTCGGCGGGTGGCCGGTGCTGGTCAACCTCGACCAGATGAAGACGGCGATCAAGAAGGCCGACTAGCCGCCCGGGACCGCGTCCACAGCTCCAGCCCCGGGCCGTCCCCCGCAGGGGGGTTGCTGGCCGCCAGGGTTTCCCCACGCGTCCCATCGCACGGGCTGCCGGGCAGGGTCTCCGTCCCGGCCGGCAGCCCGTGCGTCCGCCAGGCGTCATCCGGACGCTGCTGGCTCAGCCCGTAGGAGGCCGCCATGACCGCAACAGACGAGCGGGAACGTCACGGGGCGACGGGAGGCGGCCGGCGCCCGATGGAGGGACTGCTGGTCGTCGGACTGGAGCAGGCCGTCGCCGCTCCGATCGCCACCCGCCACCTGGCCGACATGGGCGCCCGGGTGGTGAAGGTCGAGAACCCCCGCGGGGGTGACTTCGCCCGCCACTACGACGAGGCTCTGAACGGCATGGCGGCCCACTTCGTCTGGTGCAACCGCGGCAAGGAGTCGCTCGCCCTCAACTGGACGGACCCCCGCGGCGCCGAGGCGCTGGAACGCCTGCTCAGCCGCGCCGACGTCCTCATCCAGAACCTGGCGCCCGGCGCGGCGAGCCGGCGTGGCCTGGCCGCCGAGCAGGTCACCGCGCGCCACCCGCGGCTCGTCGCGGTCGACATCTCCGGCTACGGCGAGGGCGGCCCGCTCTCCCACAAGCGCGCCTACGACCTGCTGGTGCAGTCCGAGGGCGGTTCCTGCGCGATCACCGGCGAGCCCGGGCGGCCGGCGAAGGCCGGCATCCCGATCATCGACCTCGCGACCGGCATGTACGCCCTGTCCTCAATCCTCGCCGCCCTCTACGCCCGGCGGGAGACCGGGCGTGGCTCGGCGATCGCGGTCAGCCTCTTCGACGTCGTCACCGAGTGGATGGGCTACCCGCTCAACTTCACCATGGGCACCGGCATCGAGCAGGAGCCGGCCGGCGTCGGCTCGCCCGCCGTCGCACCCTACGGGGCGTACCCGACGGCCGACGGGCAGACCGTCGTTCTCGGCACCACGAACGACGGCGAGTGGCAGCGGCTGGCCCGGCAGGTCCTCGGCCGTCCTGACCTGGCCGACGACCCGGCCTACGCCGGCAACGCCGACCGGGTCCGCGAGCGCACCCAGCTGGACACCGTGATCTCGGCCTGGTCGAAGAGCCTCACCCTGGCGCAGGCACAGGAGATCCTCGACGAGGCGGGGCTCGGCAACGCCCGCCTCAACAGTGTCCAGGAGGTCCTCGACCACCCGCACCTCGTCGCCCGGGACCGCTGGCAGGACGTGGCCACCCCCACCGGCACCGTGCGCGCACTGCTCCCGCCGCCGATCGCGGCCGAGTGGTCCCCGCCGATGGGCGCGGTGCCCGCGCTCGGGGAGCACACCGACGCCGTCCTGGCCGAGCTCGGATACTCGGCGGACGAGATCGTCGCCCTCCGTGCCGACAAGGTGGTTTGACGGCGCGTCCATTGGCGGTGGAAGTCCCTCCGCCGCCATTTCCGAGTGGCCCGGTCGACATCACCCGCGGAATCGCACGGTCGAGACCTCGTTTGCGCTGCCCCGACCATCCCAGTAGTCTTGATCTCAAGAAACATTTGGGAGTGTAGGGCGTGGGAGAAGGTGGCGGTCGTGGTGCGTGAGGTTATTTCGCTTGTTAATGTCTGGTGCGACAATGCGGGGCGTCACGACAAGGACCAGGTAGCGGCGACGAGGACGGCTGCGCTCGCCTACGACGGGCGATTCGTGCGGCTGGACCTGTGTGACGAGTGCTGCGACGAGATGGCGTCCGTTCTCGGTGAGTACGCCGGATACGGCGAGGCCACTCCCATCTCCCGCGCGGCGAAGATTGACACCGCCTGGACGGAGGTGGAGAAGAACGATGCCGTGTCGGCTTCTCCTCCTCCGCCGAAGCGGGCAGCCGCCAGGCGCGCGCCCGCCGGGTCGGCCAGGGAGCGTCGCCAGCGGGAGACCGCGGGCGCGGGCGAGGTGGCCGGAGACGAGGCCGGAGCGCTCGCTGTCTCGGGCTCGCCGTCCCCGTAGGGGCCGTGAGCCCCTGCCCGCCTAGGCAGCCTCCCCGGTCAGCTGGGGCAGGTACCAGTCCCGGTAGGAGGCGACCAGGCTCGCCGGGGCCGGGCCCGGCCCCGGGTTCGCGCCGAGCGCGCTCCACAGGCGGGTGGTGTCGAACCAGCGGGTCTCACCGAAGAGGCGAAGCGCCTGCGCGCCGATGCCGTCGGGGAGCAGGGCCAGGGCCTCGGCGCGGCTGACCCGGGCGGCCGCCGGCGGAAGCGGTTGCCCGAGGCTCTCGGCCAGCGCGATCATCAGATCTCGCACCCGGGCCGGTTCGGGGTGGTCGGCGTGGTACACCGTGCCCGGTTCGAGATCCCGCTCGCCGGTGGCGACGTCGGCCAGCACCGCGGCGAGCTGGTCCACCGTCGTGCAGGACAGCAGCGCCTCACCACCGTCGATCCACGCATCCAGGTACCGGGTCAGCTGCCAGAGACTGGGCAGGAACCAGACGTCACCGGCGCCCATGATGTACATGGGGCGAAGCACCGTCCCACCGGCGGCGAGCACCTCGCCCTCCGCCGCCAGCCGCGTCCGGCTGGTCGGTGATACCGGCACGGGTCGCTGGTCCTCCGTGACCCGGAGATGAGGGCCGTCACCGTGCACAGCCGCGGTACTGACATGCAGGACGCGGCGCACTCCCGCCTCGCGCGCCTGTCGCATCAGTTCCGCCGTGCCGCGGTGGTTCACCGCCTCGCAGGCGTCCTCGTCGCCACCGATCAGGACGGCCGCGTGCACCACCGTGTCGATCCCGTCGCACAGCCCCCGCAGGCTGTCCGGATCCGCCAGGTCGGCCTGGACGCACGTGAGGCGCGTACCGGGGGTGGCGGGTGGCCGGCGGTGGGTGACGGCCCGCACCTGCCCGGCCCATCCTCGCCGGACCAGTTCGCGGGCCACGGCACCGCCGATGAACCCGCCGGCGCCGGTGAGCAGGATTCTCTTCTCCACGCGTCTTTCTCCCCTCGTGGTCACCAGCTCGTGGTCACCAGGCGATGTCGATCGTCCCGACGGCCAGGCTCTGGACGGTCAGGCCCAGGTAGAACCAGGCCAGGAACCCCATCCCCAGTGCCGCCGGCCAGACCGTCGTGCCGGCGGCCCGAAAGCGGCGCGCACCCATCCACACGAAACCGAGGGCGGTGAGCGGCAGCCAGGCCGTCGGCAGTGCCGGTCCGGAGACCTCCCACGGCCGCAGGACCACCAGGTCGATCAGCACCGCCGCGAGGGCCATCCCGACGGTCAGGGCGGCGGCGCCCCGGGCACCCACGACGTTGGAGTAGAGGTGCGCGCCCGGCACCGGCGCCCGGCTGGTCTTCCGGGCGAACTCGACGTGCAGGAACACGCCGGCGACCATCGCGATCAGGGCCGGGGCCGACCAGTGCGGTCCCGTGCCCGTCTCGTCCAGGAAGAAGAGCCAGATCTGGACGCTGAGCATGAGCTGGACGGGATAGCTGACCAACAGGTTCAGGAAAAGGCCGTCGCGTACGCGGGTCGAGAGGCGGTCCAGCGGCACCAGAAGGCAGATATAGCCCAGATCGACGACGAGAAGCACTGTCGCGGCCGGGTGCGACCAGGCGTTGAGGGCGAGGACCAGAACCACGACGGCCGCCATGGCGATCCGCAGCTCCAGAACGCTGACGGCGCCGCGGGGCAGTGGCCGTCCCGGATTGTGCACCCGGTCGTACTCGAGGTCCTTCTGCTCGTCCACGATCCGGCCGAACAGCAGCATCAGCCAGACGGTGGCGACCTCGGCCGCCAGCGACAGGTCGAGCCGCCAGGCCGGTGCGTCGGGCGTGGCGAGATGCAGCGCGCCGGAGAGCGCCAGCACCCACAGCACCGCATAGGTCAGGTACACCCGCAGGGGAGAGCGTTCGTGGACGAACGCCAGGAGGCGTCCGGCCGCGCTCGTCCGGGTGTCGCCCGCGAGCCTGTCGGCCCTGCGGCCGTCCTCCGCGAGGCCGTCGCGCGCGAGGCCGTCGCGCGCCAGGCCGTCGCGCGCGAGGCCGGTGGCCGGGCCGCTCACCCCGCCCCCTCCAGGACGACCACGGTCCCGGCGGCGCCGTCCATCTCGACGAGCGCCCCGTCGGGGATGCGGGTGGTGGCGTGCGGCAACGACACGATGGTGGGGATGCCGAACGTGCGGCCGGTGATCGCCGTGTGCGAGAGCATCGTGCCCCGCTCGACGATGATCCCCCGGGCGGACAGCATCAGGAACAGCCAGCCGGGATCGGTCTCCCGGGCGACCAGGATCTTCCCCTCGTCCGCGGCTCCCACCTGGTGCGGGTCGAGGACCAGCTTGACGACGCCCCGGACCTTGCCGCCGCTCGAGCCCAGGCCGCGCAGCTCGCGGTCGTCCGGTCCGCGTGCGGCGGGCGACGGCAGCATGTCGCGGACGGCGCCGACCGTCGCGAACAGCATGGGCAGCTCGGCCTGCTCGCGGTCGCTCTCGGCCCGGCGCACGGCGACCAGCCCGCGCAGGTCCTGCGTGACCCCGGTCCCGTCGAAGAAGCCGAAGACCTCGTCCTGGGTGAGGTGGAAGACGTCGTCGGTCGTGTCCAGCACGCCCCGGTCGGCCAGCGCCCGGCCCAGCGCGACGAAGGTCTCCTTCGCGAGACCGAACAGCTCACTGCGGCAGTACCGGGAGTTCTCGCGGAAGTAGATGTACTGCCGCTGCCGCGCGAGCAGGTACCGCAGGGCCCGGAGCTGGACGGGCCGCCCGGCCAGGTGCCCGGCCAGCGTCCGTTCGGCCTCGGCCCGGGTGCGGCGTTCCCGGCCGCGCAGCTCGTCCACCGTCATGCCCGCCCGCGCGTAGTCGGCGAGCTGGCGCAGGAACTCGGCCGGGCGGGTCCGGGGGTTGGGCTGTTCCAGCTTGAGCTCCTCCAGGCCCCGGTCGCCGTAGCGGTCGAGGTGCCGGCTGATCCGGCGGTGCAGGTCCTCGCCGTCCGCGCCGTACCCGCCGGCCGTCAGGGTCTCCCACACCTCGTCGACGGGTTTGTGTTCCAGGTCCTCGAGCAGGTCGGGGGTGGCGCGCAGTCGCTCCGCGCAGGCGACCGCGGAGATCAGGATAGTGACGCTGCGGTTCTCCTCGCCGCCGCAGAGGAGGTCACTGAGCAGGCCCTGCTCCGCGGCCGGGAGCCAGCCGCGGAAGCGCCCCGCCGCCACCCCGGCTGTCACGGTGAGCATCACGTCGTTGAGGAGCGTCACCCCCCACTGCTCGCCGACCTCCCGCCACAGCGCGCGGAACTGTCGCACCAGCTGCAGCGGCTGCGGATCCGTGAGCGCCGTGGCGCGGTAGCGGGTGTGGGCGCCGGCCCACCACGTCTCGAACCGTTCCATGCTCCGGGCGTGCCGGACGGCAGCACCCAGGACCCGGGCCGCCGACGAGGCCAGCTCCGGCAGGTGGGCGGCGCTCAGATCAAGCCGGTCGTGGTGCGCGTCCGGGCTGGAGGTCTCCAGGCCCATCATGCGCTCCCACGGCCGCCGCCACAGCGCGAAGTGCGGGGCCTGGCGATGCAGCCGGTACCAGGAGTCCAGCGCGTAGTAGACCCGGTTGTCGAACAGGCCGATCATGCCCGTGAGGTCGTCACCGTGCCGGTCGAGGGAGGCGGCCGGGACGCCCATCCGCCGGTACACGTCGCGGAAGATCGCCTGGTAGAAGTACTGGGCGAACGAGTATGTCAGCGCGGTGGTGGTTCCGGAGAAGCTCTCGGTGATGTTGGCGTTGCTCCAGATCCGCTGGTGCTCCCAGTCGAGCACCACCGGCCGGGCCTGGAGCAGGTGCACCACCCCGTCCCCGGTGACGGTGCCCTCGATGTCCTGCGGACGTCCGAACAGCTCCTCGACCTGGGATCCGAGGCGGAGAACCTCCTGGATCCGGGCGTCGCTGAGGGCGGGGAGATCCCGCTCCTCCTCCGGCACGGGCAGCGGCACCGGACCCGCGCCGGGGCCGTCCGGGCCGAGGCCCATCCGCCGCTCCTTGCGCACCACCTCCGACCGGATCTCGCCGCTGGCGCCGTCGACGAAGAAGTGGTCGACCGCCACGCGCTCCTGCACGACGCCCTCGCCGATGCCGAGGCCCGCCGCGAGGACGGGGTTGCGCAGCCCGGTCTGGGGATCGCAGGTGAAGAGCACGAACGAACGCTCACCGAGGACCATCCGCTGCACCCCGACGCTCACCGCGAACGCCGTCGGGCTGTCGCCGCGCGCGTGCCGGTAGAGCATCGCGTCGGCGTTGAACCCGGACGCCCAGCACTGCCGGACCCGGTCCAGGAGATGCTCCCTCGGGACGTAGAGGAAGCTGTCGCTGATGCCGGCGAAGGCGTCGTCGGCGGAGTCCTCCGTGCCGGCGCCGGCACGGCCCACCATCGAGGCGCGTACCGCCACGGTGCCGTCCCGCCCGAAGCTGTCCTCGAAGGCGCGCAGCAGGGCGTCCGGCAGGCCCGCGGGCAGCGGTGCGCCGAGGACCGCCTGGCGCAGCACCTCCGCCTGTTCGGACAGCCGCGCCCGGTCGGTGACGTCGAGGTGGCGCACGGCGCCCTCGATCTCCTGGCGCAGTGGTTCCACCACCGCCGTGAAGGCGGCGGCCGAGAGACAGAAGAACGGGGGAACGGGCAGACCCGCACGGGCCATCCGAGCCTGCCGGGCGAACTTGGGCCCGACGTCCGCCTCCCGGAGCAGGTGCTCCCCTCTGGTCAGGACGAAGCGGGCCGGTCCCGACCCGGCCGGTCCGGATCTGGTCGGTCCCTTTGTCCGCGGGATCGAGCGCATGTCAGTCACCACACATGGGGGATCAGGCGACGGCGTCCCGAGGCGTACTCCGGGTACCCGTCGATGGCGAAGAGGAGACGTTCCTCGATCAGGATGCGGACGATGATCGACGGGATGAGCAGGACGACCAGCGCGGCGACGCTGAGCGGATTGAGGAAGAAGAGCACGAAGCCGGTGTTCGCCAGGATCATGCCCGCGTACGCCGGATGGCGTATCCACCTGTACACACCGCCCTGCACGACCTCGTGGTCGCCGAGGGCTCGAACGCTGTGCGAGTAGAACCGCCCGAGGCTGTGGATGGCCACCAGTCGCAGGGTTATGCCACCGAGGAACAGCAGCGTGGTCGCCAGCATCCAGAGGTGCAGGTCGTGCCGGTCGTTCGCGCCGAAGGTGGCGCCGATGACCGTGACGGCCCGAGCCGTCCCGTAGAACTGGAGTGTCCCGCGGTCCGTCGGCCGCTCGTCCTGCTGCGAACTGCTCACCGTTGTCCGGCTCTCCAGCACAATCCAGCACAGGTGGATGAGGTAGAGGGCCGCGGCCAGGCGGTGCGCCGGTTCGTCCCACTGCAGCAGCTCCCGCACGATCGCGTAGACCAGCGCCGGCGCCGCGAGAATCATGAGCAGCAGCGGAAACCTTCGCGCGAGCATCAGCACCACGTCAGCTCGGCCGCGCGGACAGATTCGCCACGGTCTCCTGGACGGCTCGTGTCGCCTGCATACGCTCCGCGCGTTCGAGCGTCCTCTCCCGGTAGGCGGCGAACTCCATGGTGCTGACCACCGTCACCCGGCCGCCCTGGTAGAGGGAGACCGTCGCCTGGAAGCGCGACTGCGTCGGCCGGTGCCTGCCAGCCTGGCTGATCTCGCATTCGAGCAGCACGGGCAACGGAAAGAGAAATCCCCGGAACTCGGTGTTGCAGCTGTGCACGACCCACTGGTACCCCTGGCTCTTATACACATCACCGAGCCCACGAACCCAGAGCGGAACTAGTATGCCGTCCTCCCCTTGACAA